>JAHBTD010000009.1 GCA_019638775.1 Fimbriimonadaceae bacterium
GTTCTGTGATTTCCTTGATGGACATAACGTCTCCGTTGAGATGAACGTATCGAGATGCGTCTATGTATCAACCTTCCCATCGGAGGTCAATCGTGTTTTTTGACATAGATTGATATCTCGATACGACATAGCAATAAGAGGCCTGCAGCTTCTGTAAGCCAGCTTACAGTGATCTTGGTGCCCCGCCTCGAGCGGGTGGATGCCGGTGAGCAGTCGAGTAGCCAGAAGAATTCATACGGACGATGTTGTGGCATGAGGGACTCGTGCCCCCTTGACTCGATACCCTAGTATAGGGTGTAGCATCTTTCAACGGAGTAACGATGACATCCCAACAGACAATCGGGCAGCTTGCACAGTCGGCCGGTGTTCACGTGCAAACGATTCGCTACTACGAAAGACGAAAACTCCTCTACCCCCAAGGCCGCCGACCCTCAGGGTATCGCCTGTACGACGAGGAGGCCCAAGCCCGGATCCGATTTATCAAGCACGCGCAGGGGCTGGGGTTCACGCTTCGAGAGATCGGCGAGTTGCTCAGTCTGCGGTTCAAGACCGGGACTCGCTGTGGAGACATCCGGCGAACCACGCAAGATAAACTCCGGGACATCGAAGCGAGGATCAAGGAGTTACAGACGTGGGCCCGAGCGTTGCGCAGCCTGATTCGCACGTGTCGAGCCGGTCAAACGATCGAGCAGTGCCGGATTGTGAGTCATTTGGAGAAACAGCACAGAGTGACCGTCCGAGCGAAGAAACGGACATAACCGATGTCTTCACAACGAGACAGTCTGTTTGCCGAATTGCGTCGTCTCAGTCCGAAGGTAACAGGAGGGTTGCTGCGCATGCGGCAGGACGCGTATCGCGATGGCGTCGTTCCCGCCAAGTTCAAGCTGTTAACGGCCATGGCGATCTCCATCGCCATTCGGTGCGAACCCTGTATCCATGCCTATGTGCAGAGGGCCATCGACAAGGGAGTCTCGCAGGACGAGTTGATTGAATTCTTGGAAGTGGCGATGACCATGCAAGGCTGTCCCGGCGAAGAATGGGCGCTCAAGGCCTATGCCTTGTACAAAGCGTGTCTCGATCATGGCTCGCGCTCCACGACATCCGGCTGCTGCGATCACCGGACAACGACCCAGACCGATGAGGAGGCGACACGATGAACCGACGAACCAGCTATATGATCGTGGCGATGTGCGTGTGGCTGATAGGGAGCGCCGGCTTTGGGATTCAGCAGGCATCTGCAGCCAACATTCTGATCCACGTGAAAACGTCGCTCGCGCTGGATGATGCGCAGATCTGCGCGGTGCCGAATGTTGCCTGGGCAGCGGTCAGGGCGGGGCACAGGGTCACGGTTCTGGTTGATGCCAGCGCCATCACCTCGGTGACAAAAGGCTTCGGATGGTTCAGGACGCTCATCGGGGCTGAGACAACGGCGCTGGACTGCGCGGGCTTGCCGGAGCGGGAACGACAGAGCCTTTCCGAACAGATGGGCGTCCCGATCGAGCAGGTCCCACACCGCTACGGTGAGTATTTCGACGTCCTCAAGAAGATGGGCGTCGAAATCTACGGGAACCGGACAATGATGTTGCTCTACAACATCGATCCGGCGCGAGTCGCCGATTCGGTCACGCCCGTTCCACTGGCCAAGATGGTGGAGCTGTTCGAGGCAGCGGACCGGATACTCGTCTATTGAGAATCCTTGATCCTGCAGTACCGATAGACAACCGATGAGCCAGCCAGACGGCGTACTAATGGTTCTTAGTGGCGCGCCAGGTTTCTGAAATAACTCCAGACATCGATGGTATCGAGCACCAGGGACACTGCCATTGAGACGGACAAGAATAGCAAATACTGTTTGAAAGTCGCTTCAGCAGTGGGAATGGTGATCACGACATAGGCCAGCAGCGGGATCCATGGGAAGTGGCCGAGCCCAAGGATCTTGGTGAATCCATATCGCGCATAGAGCCCCATCATCAGCATCGCGCTCGCGAGAAAATTCATGAAGATGAGCTGGGCGACCGTTTCCTGCCAGAAGGCCAGACTCGCCATGTTGACGAGCATGAGAAACAGCACCCAGAGGGAGACCCATACGGGCTGCTCCATCAATTCCATGAAAAATCGTAATGGGTTTCTCATGCCTGAATTCCTTCTGACGACTGGGATCAGCCGTGTGTCGGTGAGCACTGATAAGGAGCGGACACCCGGCTGGATCGATAGCGCCGACCGGATGTCCGCTGGTCTACCGCATTAGAATGTAATGACCTGGTACCCCTGAGACACGAGCTTCTTGAAGCTGGGATGGCCGTCGTACTCGCCGGCCAGTTTGACGCCGCAGGCCACGACTTTGTCCTTCACACCGAAAGCTCCGGCGCAAAAGTCGCACGCCCCGCCGATGCGGTCTTTCACCGCCACATAGAGCCCGTGGGCCATGTGATCGGGCTTTTCCAACTCGGGGATCCATTTCGGCCCGGCCCCGTCGAAAATCAGTTGCACGTCGTCATGGGCGTCTTTGAATTCTTTGACGGCCTCCATCGCGTTCACTACGCGTCCCAATCCTTCATGGGTGTCGGTGTCGGCCAATACCACGATCGCAACTTTGGACATGCTGCACTCCTTTCAGAAGACAGTAGAACCGCATTGTCTCGTTCTCTCGGACAGAAGCGGCAACAATAGGTGTTCACGAGCCCCACTCTACCGGCCACTCCACGGCACATCTGTGGTCTGGATTACAAACGCACAGCGCGCGGCGTTCTTTTCTCACTGGTGAGGTGCCTTACAGATAGATGACGGAACGGCGAGTAGGATCGCGACAGCATGCGACAACACGAGTCACTCACAAGGAGGTGCGACATGACCTGCACACGGTGCGATGGTCTGATGGTCAGCGAGCAGATGTGCGATCTGCGAGGAACGGACAGCGAGCTCTGTGCGAGCGGGTATCGGTGTCTGCTCTGCGGCGATGTCGTCGATGCGACAATTCTTGCAAACAGGAGGCGGCCGGTAGAGGCGAGCGTTCGTCTCATCGCCGAGTATCCTCGAATGCCGAGCGTGGCCGCGGCGTAGTGTCAGGAGTCTGCTCATGGCGGTCCGGTTCTTCGCACGGGGAGGGTGCGACGCGGCGCAGGGGCAGTAGGAGGTATCGATTGGTAGTATCACCGGTTCTCGAAGGACGAGGAAGGAGAGGAGAAAAGTCATGCCGCTTGCACAATTGAAAGGACTCAGCGGGTATCTCAGCGCGGAGCAGAAGGCCGAGCTGATTCGGAAGGTCACGGACGCAATCGTGTCCGTGGAAGGAGAGGGGTTGCGATCCGTGACCTGGGTCATCCTTGAAGAGGTGCCGTCCGGCCAATGGGGCGTCGGCGGAACACCTGTGACCACGGAGGCTCTGAGGAAGATGGCCGCACAAGGCCGATAACCATCACATCTCGATGACGACAAGGAGGGCTCAGATGAAGTTTCAAGTGCATACAACAGAGTCGGCTCCGGATGCCTCGCGCGCGACATTGGATAGCACGGTGAAGAAATACGGGTTTCTGCCGAATCTATTCGGTGTCCTCGCAGAGTCTCCCACGGCGGTGCAGGCCTATGCGGCCATCAACAAGGCACTTGAACAGAGCGCACTGTCCCCGGTGGAGCAGCAGGTGGTGACCTTGACCGTCAGTGCCGTCAATAATTGTGCCTACTGCGTGGGGGCCCACTCCGTGGTCGCGACAATGGTCCGTATGCCGGAAGATGTGCTCGCCGCGTTACGGGATCAACATCCCTTGCCCGACAGGAAGCTCGATGCGCTGCGCACACTAGTCCTGTCCGTCCTGCGTCATCGCGGCTGGGTACCGGAGGGTGAGCTGGAGCAGGCCGCGGCGGCCGGCTATACCCAGCGTCATGTCTTGGATGTGTTGACGATCGTCGCGCTCAAGACGTTGAGCAATTATGTGAATCACATTGCCCACACGCCGCTCGATCCGCAGTTTGCCGCGCAGGCGTGGAAATCGTCGGCTGCGACCGTCGGCTGAGGGGGACCCCACGCGGCGCGGAGATCGGACTAGAGGGCCTGTGCCTCCACGGGCTGGGCCCCCTAGGCCAAGGGCATTTGCGAGGGGGCGCTAATTCCGTCCGGCCATCACGCCGCCGTCAACATCCCACACCGCACCGGTCACCCATTGCGCGTCGTCGCTCAATAGGAATGCGATGGTTCGACCGACATCCTCCGCCGTGCCGATCCGGCCGATCGGGTGAAAACTGTCGAAGGTGGACAACGTGGCGTCGATGTGGGGTGGGTCGATGAAGGCTCCATAGATCGGCGTCTTGACCACGGCCGGCGACACCGCGTTGACACGAATCTTGTGGGCGGCCAGTTCCATCGCCATATGCTGCGTCAGCGCGTGCAAGCCGGCCTTTGCCATCGAATAGGCGGAGGACGGCGTCGCTTTAATGGCCTGTTGCGCCCACATCGACCCAATATGCACGATGGAGCCGCCGCCGTTGGCCGCCATATTCTTGGCGACGGCTTGCGAGATGAAAAAGAGGGCCCGGTTCAGATCCAGATACGTATCGTAGTCTTCGCCGGTATGATCGAGAAACGGCGTCGGCTTGAAATAGCCCGCGGCGTTCACCACGTACTTGATGTGGCGGTCGTGATTGCCGATGAATGCGATCAGGCGCTGCACATCTTTCGGCTCAGACAAGTTCGCTTGAAACGAGTCCACCGGACCGAACGAGGCCAGTTCGCTTTTGGCTTGCTCCAGTTTGGACGATCGGTTGGCGACAATCACGGTTGGAATGGCTCGCTCGAGTAATAGTTGCGCCGTGGCACGACCGATTCCACTGGACCCTCCAACAATGAGCGCGATGGGTTGATCGACGGGTTGCATCGGATGACCTCCTTCTTGAGTTATGGTAAACCAAACAGAACACACAGACGCAGTCTACGAAGATTCGCGGCGCGCCGACAGCAGGCACAAGCCGGTGCGGTAGGTACCAATCGGTCTATCTTGAAGAGCCCACGCGTGAAACAAATCTCCCGGCAATCGGCTCCGGAGCGGAGCGCCAGAATGGTCGAAACGATCTACGGGTGTAAATGGTCGCTGACGGTCTATCGACTGTTGGCGAACGGGATCAATCGGCCGGGTGAGATGGTGCGCAGCGTCGAGGGGCTGACGACTAAAGTGCTTAACGAGTGTCTGCGCAAGAACGTGGCGTTCGGCATCATTGAACGCATCGCCTATAACGAAATTCCTCCCCGCGTGGAATATGCGGTCACTCCGTTCGGCAGGAAGTTTATCCGCATTCTGGATGCGCTCGAGCAGTTGCAAGATGACATTGCCGCAGAGCTCTAAGGGGTTTGCCGGCGGAGGGCGCGTTCGGGGCGATGGTGTCGGGCCAGAATAGGCGGACTCACGAGCAGCCGGCCGAATTGTTGCGTGCATCGTTGAGGGGGTCGTGATTCCTGAACATGGAAGAATGCCAAGGGTGCTGAGACGCCAAGCGCGCCGCTAAGGTTTGCGCGAGGCCCAGCTAAGGGAGATTAAGGCATGAAATTACTAACGGTCGCGCTCATTCTCGGCCTCGCCATCGTGATCTTTGTGACGCCGAGGCTTCTGCCGGCGGAGCAGTCGGCACCGACCCCTAGCCTCAACATGTCCCCGGACCTTCAGCAGCTGTTTCAGGCAGAGATGAGGGAGCTTCTGCTTGGCACGCAGCGCATTGCGGGGGCGCTACCGATCGCGAACTGGGACGGCATCGCCGACTCCGCCATGGCCATGCGGAACAGCTACGTGCTTGAGCAGACACTCACGACAACCCAGAGGCACGACCTCGAACAGCTCCCCGAACAATTCAAGGCCTTCGATGAAGCGTTTCATTTGAGAGCCGAGAAGCTTGCCCACGCGGCCAAGGCCACGGACGCCGAGGCCGTCTCGTTTCACTTCTCCCGGCTGCTGGATACCTGTGTTGCCTGTCATTCGACATATGCCACATCGACGTTTCCGAACTTTCGATCCGAAGGAGGAGTTGAGCACCGTCATTAGAACGCAACCGGACCCTCTCACTGTAATCCTGGGTCAAAGGAGAAACGGTGTCGTGCAGGAATCTGGTTCCATTCTGTTGGCAGATCCCTCCGTAGCCCTTTCCGGCCCGCTCTCTTCTATCAAGCTCGGTTCTCGACATCGCACATTGTTCTGTGACATTCGCACGGCATAGCCCGCATGTCCGTCATCGAATCCACCCATTCACTGAACCGCGTCGCCGCAGGCAGACTTTCGGCCCGATTGCAGGAGTTGTCCTTGCCGCTCACAGTCATCGCATAAAAAGCCGGACCCACTGGTTTCCTCTACTAAACCCTGCCGCTAGATCGCATCCCGGTGGTTCGCCTTGGTTACGATGACTCTCGGTCGAAGGTCCATAAGAGGCCGAGGACGATCAGGTGTTGGGAGCCGGTCAGGCCCGGCACACCCGGCGAGATGTCGCCTCGTCTGAAGAACCCGCCGTTGACCCCTGTCGAGTCGTCCCATCGGTACTCAAGCCGCACGTGAGTCTTGCTGAAGACGCGTGGCCCGCGATCAGAGAACGGCGCGTAGTCCAGCGTGGTCGTCATGGCCTGCACGAATTGTTCGCTGCCCGTCCATTGCCCGTTGCGGTCCCAGTAGAATTCCGGCCGGATTGCCGCATACGCACTGGACGCGAATTTCCAGCCGATGCTGGCATTCCCACCCATCACGAATGCACGCGGGGCGCCAGGCCGATCGGCGATATTTTCCGTACCCACATCATAGGTTAGGGTGACGAAGAACTTCCGGTCTTCCCACTTCATGACATTGCTCAGATAGTACCGCCAAAAATCGAGATCAGTTCGCTGCTGGTCCGGTCCGGCATAGAGTGTATGACTAATTGTCACGCATGGCAGCGGCGTGAACGTCAGTTGAAAGCCATAACTGGGGTGATCGTTTGGCCGGGACAGATGGGCATAGCCGTTCACGATGAATCCAGAAAGCGTCACGTTCTTGTTCATGCGGTAGACCGCATTGACGCCGAACATCTGATAGGGGCTGTAGTCCGAGGTCCAAGCCCGTGTGTAATGGACGTTGTCCTTTGCGTAGAGACTTTCGGAGCCGAGAAAACTACTGAACAGGCCCGCGGTCAACGTGAGGCCGTCACCTTTCGGGACCCAGTACGACACGTTCGCGAGGCCGACATGGCGCAGCGTGTCGGCACCGGAAAGTTTCGGCTCGCCCGGGAGGAACGCGAACTCCCGTGAGTCATAGCCGCCTTGCACCGCCAATTCCATGCCCCATTCAGCACCGGGAGCCGCCGCCTTACGCACATAGGCCATGGCCATATTCGGGCTGAGTTCGTTATGGCGTGGCACGGTGGAGCGGTTTCGCCAGAGATGGTTCTCAGGGAAATTGAAGTTCAGCGGATAGCTGACATCGAGGTAGGCTCCATACTGCCAGCCATCCGGGGACGTGCAGGAGAGGGAGGCGCACGGCTCATCGGCTAACGCCGGCAACGCGATCGAAGTGTACAGCGCGGTACAGAGCGCCCAGATCCATATGGAGGTCCGGGTCACCCAGGAGCCGTTGGCTGGAGCAGCGGGTATGGTGATCACAAAGGCCAATGTTTGAATGGTTTGATGAAGGTAGCGGGTCTTGCAACTTGGAGATCCGATTTTCGATAACACAGCATATGATGAACCGGGTGTGATAGGACGCTGGGGCGTGATCCAAACCGAGCGGGGGCCGCCAAGGGTGTTACCCCTCTCCCCGTATCGAGCCCGAACCAATTGTAGTGCGCCGAGGAGCGGATGTCGTGCCGTCGCCGGATCTTGTTGACCGGGCAACTCGCACCGGCCTCTTGCAGGATGTTGACGATCTGCGTCTCGGTGGTCTTCGACTGGCGCATGGAAACCTCTGGGCTAGGCGGTCTATTCTGCCAGAAGATTATCCTTTTGCGTGTCTCAAATTAGGGGAAGCTTACCATTCATGCGCAAGCAGCACCTCTATAAAGCACGTTTCTTGAACCGTCGTATGGATCGAGCGGTGGCCGAGTCGGATACCCAAGACCTGCGCCCACGAGGCGCGATGGGAGAAGGCTGCGGGAGAATCGCCCTAGCGTCGCGTGATTCCCAATGCCTTGATGCGCGACGCGAGTGTGGTCGGCTTCATGCCCAGCAATGCCGCCGCGCCATCCGCGCCGAAGAGTTTTCCCTTGGTCAAGCCGAGCGCATGGACGATGTTCTCCCGTTCCTGGCGTCTCAGGTCGTCCCTGGTCGCCGGCCGTGGCGATTCCGGCGTCGAGTGAGAGGCGGTGATCGACATCGATCGCTGAGATGGTTGGAGTTGGATGTGCAAGGGCCCGCCTTGGGCGAGAATCACCGCGCGTTCCACGACGTTCTGAAGTTCTCGGACATTGCCCGGCCAATCGTGACCGACCAGAAGGTTGGAGACGGCCGGCGTCAAACGCGGGGTGCGGCGATTCAGCCGTTGGGCGCTCCTGGCGATGAAATGCCGCGCCAGCGCAGGAATGTCCTCGCGACGCTCCCTGAGCGGGGGAATATGGATCGGGAACACGCTGAGGCGGTAGAACAGATCTTCCCGGAAGCGGCCGGCCTCCACCTCTCGCTTCAAGTCCCGGTTTGTCGCGGCCACGATTCGCACGTCCACCTTGCGCGTCTTGGTTTCTCCGACGCGCTCGAATTCGCCTTCTTGCAGCACGCGCAATAATTTGGCTTGCATGGGCAGGGGCACTTCCCCGATTTCGTCGAGGAACAGCGTGCCGCGGTCCGCCAGCTCGAAACGGCCGGGACGATCCGACAGGGCGCCGGTGAAGGCGCCTTTTGCGTGACCGAAGAACTCGCTTTCGAACAGCGCATCCGGGACGGCGCTGCAATTCACTTTGATCATGGCCCGGCTCTTTCGCGGACTCCGGTCATGGATGGCCCGGGCCACCAACTCCTTGCCCGTGCCGCTCTCTCCGGTGATCAGGGCCGCCGCGTCGGTCGGGGCCACGAGGTGCACCTGCCGCAGCACGTGCTGGAGCGCCTGACTCTCTCCGACAAACTCTCCCATGCCGAGCGCCGCCGTGACTTCTTCGCGGAGGTAGAGATTTTCTTCTTCGAGGCGCGCGCGCAGCAGGTCGATCTCCTCGCGCGCGCGGGCGTTCGCAATGCTCACCGCCGCGTAGTCGGCGAACATACGTAGCCATTCGAACGCTTCCGCATCCAGCCGGCCGCGGTCGAACAGCGCCAGCACGCCAAGCGTCTCTCCTCGAAAGATCAGCGGCTGGGCCGCGAACGTCTGAATGCCCTCGCGTGCAACCCAGCCCGAGTCGGCGATCCATTCTTCATCGCCACGGACGCCGGCGATCCAGAGGGCTTCTCCGTTTAAGGCGACACGACCGATCTTGCGCTCACCGATCAGACAGCGGTGAAAGGCGCCGTCGATGCGGCTGTAATCGACGTGCGAGTCTTGCGGCACGCCGGCGCTGGCGACGAGGTGCAGAGCCTTCGCGCTGTCTGCGGGGTCTTCTTCTCCCCGGCACACGGGGCACGATTGGTTGGGGATCGCGAGCCAGATGCGAGTCAGGACGGTGTTGGGGCATTGCGCGATGCCTTCGGTGATCGTTCGCAGGACTTCTTGCAGCGTGGCTTGACGAGCCGTCACTACCATGACCTGCGGGAGCTGATGCGGATTCATGTGCGAGACTCTACGAAATATCGTTCATCGTTGCAATGATAAATCGTAGATCACGAATAGTCGTAGTGTGGGGCGTGAGAGTTCATTGCATGATAACGCAGATATTTCAGTGACTTGAGTCTCTTGATCCGCATGGCACGGCATCTGCTCAGGCAGGTGTGCAATCGCGCATGTGGCGCGGGTCACCCAATCAACCCAAGGAGGCAGTATGAATCGCATTGCACAACTCGATCCTCAGACCGCAACGGGCCAGACGAAAACCCTGTTCGATGGCGTGCAGCGAAAACTCGGCGTCGTGCCGAACCTGTTTCGCGTGTTGGGCAACGCGCCCGCTGCGCTTCAAGGGTATCTCAATTTCAGTGCTGCGCTGGCGGATGGGCAGTTGGGTCCGAAGGTTCGCGAGCAGATCGCCCTTACGGTTGCCCAGGCCAACGAATGCGCCTACTGCCTCAGCGCACACTCGTTCATCGGCGGCAAATTGGGACTGACGCAGCAGGATCTCGCCGAAGCTCGACAGGCCCATGCGACCGATCCGCGCACGGAGGCCATCCTCAAGCTGGCGCAGCGCATGGTGACGCAGCGGGGTGAGCTGGGGGCGGAGGGCCTCGATGACGCGCGCCGTGCGGGGTTGACCGACGGGGATATCGTCGAGACGGTGGCGCAGGTCGCGCTGAACACCTTCAGCAATTACCTCAATCACATCGCCGGGACGGTCATCGACTTTCCTGAGGTCACGATCGCAGAGGGGTGCGGCACGTCTTCCTGCGGCTGTCGCTAGGCGGGGAAGGAATGCGTCGGTTCACGAGACTCTCGTCATCAATTTAGGAGAAAGGGTGCCATCATGAAGATCAGCAGTCGATCGATCGTTGCGTCGCTTGCCATCGTGATTCTCACGTCTCCGCTCATCTCATCGGCAGGGGAGCAGGAGCAGAAACCGACGGTGTCGCATTATGCGGGTCCGCGAGAGGATGCGCCGATTCCCCGGCCTGGGTTACGACCCAAGAAGGGCCGGGTGGCGGTGGTCGTGACGGATCCGCAGAACGACTTTCTGAGCCCAACCGGCGTGGCCTGGGGTGTGGTCGGACAGAGCGTGCAGGAAAACCACACGGTGGAACATCTCGAAGACCTGTTCAAGGTCGCCAAGGCCGCCGATGTGCCGGTCTTCGTCAGCCCGCACTATTACTATCCGCACGACCACCGGTGGACCTTCGGCGGCGCGCTCGAAGTGCTGATGCACAAGATCGGCATGTTCGACCGGAAAGCAGCGTTGACCCAGGAGGGGTTTGCGGGGTCCGGTGCCGATTGGCTCGACCGCTACAAACCCTATATCGAAGACGGCCGGACAGTCGTGACCAGCCCGCACAAGGTGTTCGGGCCCGAGTCGAACGATCTCATCCTGCAGCTGCGCAAGGCCGACATCAGCCAGGTGATCCTGGCCGGCATGTCTGCCAATCTCTGCACCGAGTCGCATCTGCGCGAGCTACTCGAACAGGGCTTCGAGGTGGTGGTGGTGACGGATGCGACGGCGGCCGCCAAGCTGCCGGGATTCGACGGCTATGAAGCCGCCTTCGTGAATGTTCGCATGATGGCGAGCGACGTGTGGAGTACGGCGCAGGCGGTGAAGACGCTGGCCTCACTCAAGTAATCCCTCGGACGTGGACCGTGCGATGCATCGATGACCGACAATCTGTGACAAGGAGGAATGACCGTGAAAACTGCAATCGTTATCCTATCCGACCCGAAAGGCGGGGCAGAGGAAGCCTTGGGGCGAGTGTTCAATGCCCTCGCCTTGGCTGCCGAATCCAAGCAACAGGGCGACGAGGTGGCCGTAGTGTTCAATGGCCCGGGGACGCGATGGCCGGCTGAGCTGACCAAGCTGACGCATCCGGCCAACGGGCTGTATCAGTCGGTGCGCGATGTGGTGCAGGGCGCATCCTGTGCCTGTGCCGAGGTCTTCGGGGCAACGGACAGTGTGCGGTCCTGCGGCGTGAAGAGCGTGAACGATAACGCCTTACCGGGCACGGCCGGCCTGTTGAGTCTCAGGCGGTACCTGGCCGACGGATGGCATGTGGTGGTGTTCTGAGAGCGGGATGATGTGAATGACGGCGTGCAACGCCTGTGGGTTGCACGCCGGTCATACGGAGGACGGCACAATGGCGATGAAATATTTGGACCTGGCGCTGACGGAGTCCGTGCGACGGGCACAGCAGCAGTATTACGGCCATGCCGCGACGATCGCCGAGTCGCCTGAGCGTGATCCGCTCGGCGAGGCGGAGATGGAGTTCATCACGACCCGAGACAGTTTCTACCTGGGCACCGTGAGTGAGAGCGGATGGCCGTACCTTCAACATCGCGGCGGGTCCGCGGGATTCTTGCGTGTGCTGAGCCCATCCAGGCTGGCGTTTGCGGATTATCGAGGCAATCGCCAACTGCTGAGCACGGGGAATCTCCTGGCGAACGATCGCGTGGCGCTGTTTCTGATGGATTACGCGAATCGGGCGCGTTTGAAGGTGTTCGGCCATGGCCGGATCGAAGATGCGCGATCCCAACCGGAACTCGTGGCGCAACTTGCCTCGCTGGACGTGCGCGCGAAGGTGGAACGGATTCTGTTCATCGATGTGGTGTCCTACGACTGGAACTGCCCGAAGTACATCACGCCCCGCTATTCCATCGGCGAGGTGGAGGAGGTAGTTGGGCCGTTGAAATCCCGTATTGCCGAGCTGGAAGCACAGCTTCGATCGCTCCAGGGAGAGAAGCGCATCCTGTCGATCTGAACGGAGAGGAGAGACCATTGATGTCACACATATCGCGTCGACACTTCCTGAAATTCGCCGTCGCAATAGGCGGCGCGGTCGCACTCGGAGGTCTGGACGGCTCGCCAGGGTTCTCCCGGTCGAGGCGGATCGCCCATGCCGCGGAACCGATCAAGATCGGCATCATCGATCCGCTGTCGGGCCCCTATAAGACGTCTTCGATCCACGACGTGCACGGCGCGACGGTCGCGGTGGATCGCTTCAATACAGCCGGCGGTGTACTGGGCCGTCCGGTGGTCCTTGTCGAGGCCGACGATGCATCCAAGGTGGACATCGGAGTACGGACGGCTCGGAAGTTGATCATGGACGACCGTGTGGATGTGCTCATGGGCACCTTCAACGGAGACGTCGCAATGGCGATCGCGGAGGTGGCCAAGCGGGAGAACCGGTTGTTCATGGTGACCGGCGCACATGTTCCCGAGTTAACGGGGGCCGCGTGCAACTCGCACACCTTCGTGTTCATGCCGACCGCCGACATGCTCGCAACAGCGGTGGCCCCGCACCTGGTCAAGACCTATGGGACCAGGTGCTACATGGTCACGGCCGATACGGTGGACGGCGCTTCCGCACGTACCGCCATGACCGACGCACTCGTGGCCCACGGGGCCGAGATCCTCGGCGATACTGTGGCGTCTTTCGGCACGACGGACTTTGTCCCGGCATTCACACGGGCGGTGCGAGCCAAGCCGACCTTCATCGTGCTCAACCTCTACGGCTGGGACCTCGTCCACGCGCTGAAAGCTTATGCCAAGCTGCAGTTGGCCGCAGCGCAGATCGGCGTGGGGGGCATGATCGGCGGCGAACAAATCGGCCGGCCGCTGGGCTATGCGGATCACGCCGGAATCTGGGGCCTGATCTGGGACCCGAAGGTCAAGTCCGAGAGCTCGCGACGGTTCATTCAAGGCGTGATCGACAAATACCACCACACACCGACCTCGCGGTGCTATCACGGTTACGCCGCCATGACGCAAATCCTGGAGGCGATGCAACGGGCAGGAACGACCGACACACAGGCGCTCATCAAGACGTTGGAGGGGCATGCCTTCGACGGCCTGAAGGAAGGGCGCTCCTATTTCCGTGCGTCGGATCACCTGCATGTGCAAGACGTGTTGGTAGGGAAAGCCTACGGGAAGGAATTGGGATTGGGCCACTACCAGCTGCTGGCCACGGTAGGGGGAGAGGCGGTTGCGAGCGTGCCCGACCGGTCGGGTTGTGGGTTGACCTGAACTTGCCGGTTGCACGGTATCGGTATCACACAGGAGGATCGAACATGAACAGGTTGGCGTTGCGACAGGGTCGATGGCGAAATCCCCTGAGGTTCTTCAGCGAGTTGCTGGAGCAGCCGGCCTGGGTTGCGGGCTGGGTCTTAGTCCTCATGGCGATCAATCTGGCCGGCCTCGCATTCTGGAGTGAGCTCTTGGCTCGGGTCATTGTGGCGATCTTCCTACTCTCAGCCATGCTGATGATGGGGTTGTATAGCGTATTCGGTTTTGAACGGATTCTTGGATTGGGGCACGTGTTCTGGATTCCCTTGTTAGTCATGCTGTTGATGCACCTGCCGCAGGCCGCCGGTGCATTCGCCGGCTACCTCATCGTGCTGGCTCTGTGTCTCGGGATTTCATTGCTGTTCGATATTCGTGACCTGTGGATCTACGTATCACAAAAACGGACGCGGCAGTGAGGCGATGGGTGTCGTGCCTACACAAAGAGCAGCGGGCATGCGAATGGTACCGAGGTTGAACACGACTGCGTTGTCGAGGGCAGCCGTGAAGATCGGAAGCGAAAACGGAGCGGCAGTCGGCACAAGGGCCGACTGGGCCCACGTCGCGCCGGATCCCGGATCGATACGGACGCGTCCTCCCGAATGAGATCTATGTATTCCGTGCCATTCCTCCTCTCCATCCTTGGCTCACGACGCGAGCCGATTTCCGATTCCAGGGGTCGAAGGCAAGCAATCCAGAATTGACTCAAGGGCGAACAGGCCACATTGAACGAGCGAATGGGGCCGATTCCCGCGTCGGTTCGATCGCGGTGCTTTCGAGGCATGCCGGCGTGTGTGTGCACAGCGGCCCGCATGCCTCGCCCTCGAGGGAGATAGTTGGACTGTAAGCTGGCTCACAGCCGTCTCATGCCCTCAATGGTAAGGTCCGTTCATACATATTGATATAGCTCAATGTGTGTTGCGCTGTCGACCGCCGGAGCGTGGCCACGACCCGAGTCACCACAAAGGAGGAGCAGAGTATGTCGATGATGTGCAGCCTGCAGGGATGTACCCGGAAGCACGGCATGTGCGGACACGAGAAGATGATGTTCGCCGTGATGATCATGCTGATGATCGGCGGCGTGGCCTATTGGTTTATGGGATGAGCAGATGCACGACTGTAAGCTGCCTCACAGCAATCGCGCCGGCTGCGCGATACGATTCACCGCAATAATTCGGCATTCGCGTGGGCACATGGGAAGCCGCCGCATGGTCCACAGGCCGGAGAAAGGGGTTGCACGCATGATCGAGTGCTGAGTCTGTCGATGTAGATCAATATCCAATAACCGAAGACGTTCCCGATGGTATTGCAGTCCACAAAGGAGATTCATATGAACGCTCAGATGAAAAAACACGCGATGGTTCATTCTGCACTGTTGGTGGCCCTGAGTGTTGCCGGTGCCCAAGTGGCAAACGCCGCCCCCAAGATGGCCGAAATGCCCAGCGGCTGGGAAGCCTGCGGCGGGGTCGCGAAAGCCGGCATGAACGATTGCGCGGTCAAGACCAGTCTCCATTCCTGTGTCGGGATGTCCAAGACCGACAATGAAGCCGATTCGTATGTGTTTTTGCCGAAAGGTCTCTGCACCAAGATCGCCAAGGGAACGGTGTTGGCCATCACGAAAGATGACTTGGCCAAGATGAAAGAGATGATGATGAAGAAGATGTAGGACGGACGCCGATGTCTGGTTCGCCTTCCGCCCCGATCCCGGCTCAGGCCGGGATCGGGCTACGGTCCCATCATTTTCGCGAGATTCTGGAAGCCCCGCCGCCGGTGGCCTGGATGGAAACCCATCCGGAGAATTATTTCGGCGAAGGCGGCGCGCCGCTCCGCATCCTTGAGCGGATCAGATCTCTGTACCCCTTGAGTTTTCACGGGGTCGGCCTGTCGCTGGGCTCCATCGATCAGCTCGACCGTGACCATCTCCGAAAGCTCAAGAGCCTCATCGATCGCTTCGACCCGGCGTTTGTGTCGGAGCATCTGTCCTGGAGCTCCGTCGGCGGTCGTTTCCTCAATGAGTTGTTGCCGCTTCCCTACACGGAGGAAAGCCTGGAGCACATTTGCGCCAGGATCGACGACGTGCAGACCGTCTTGCAGCGGCCGCTCCTGATCGAAAATGTCACTCGGTACCTAACATGGGGCGGCTCCACGATCCCGGAAGGGGCGTTTATGGCTGAGGCGGTCCGACGGACCGGATGCGGAATTCTGTTGGATCTGAACAACGTGTATGTGAATGCCGTCAATTTTCACCTCGACCCATTCGAGTTTCTGGACGAGATTCCGTCCGAGGCGGTTGGGGAAATCCATCTGGCCGGGTTCGATCGCTTCGGGAGATGGGTCATCGACACCCATGGTGAGGCGGTTTCTCAGGAAGTCTGGGGCCTGTATCGGTGGGCGATCCATCGTTTCGGGTCACGGCCGACGCTGATTGAATGGGATACCAATATGCCGCCGCTGTCCGTCCTGGTCGATCAGGCGAAGCAGGCGGACGCGATTTTAGGAGGGTGTTGTGTGGCGACTCCGTGAGATGCAGGAAGCCTTTGCCGAGGGGATGACGGCGGGGAACCATCAGGCGGTAGCAGACGCCCTCGCGTCCGACGGCTCGCCCCTGCGCAGCGTCGCGCTCTATCGCCGCCTGATTCGTACCAACTACACCCAGGTGTTGCGCGTCACCTATCCGCTGCTCGCCAAGCTGGTTGGGGAACGATTCTTTGCCGTGTGTGCGCGCGGATACCACGCGCGGTATCCATCGACCAGCGGCGATCTGTTCGCATACGGACGAGCCTTCCCGCAGTGGCTGCTCGAATTGGACGGGCCTCGTCTGCTGGTTCAACTGGCTCGATTGGAGTGGGCGTGCCATGAAGTGCACCAGGCGGACGACGCGCGCGGTCCCGTCGCGGAGCGATCCGAGGTCGAGGCGTGGGCCGATCCGTCATCCGTGCGGTTCCGTATGAATCCGGCGGCGCGGCTGCTTGCGTGTGCCGTGCCGATCTATCATGTGTGGCATGCGCTCCAGGTCGAGATTGCCGGGGGCGGGTGCGACGAGGGCGCCGAGCCGTCGCCGGTTCCGGAGGAAACGGGCCTGCTCGTAGCTCGGGCCGCTGGAACCATTCAGGTGACCGGTCTCTCCCCAGAACAGTTTCTCCTGTTGCACGCTATGCGTGACGGGAAGACCGTGGCCCAGGTCGAGCGCATGGCCGCCGAGCTGATCCCCGCCGACCAAGGAGCATCTCTGTTGGCCATGCTCCTGGACGAACCCACGCGCTCGGCCTTCTCTCTTGAGGTGACCCCATGACACAGACGACAGGATCGTTGGCGATCGCATTCGATCGGGCGAGTCAGGTCTACGGACGAATCGTCGGTATCCTGGAGGCGTTGTTGCCGCTTTTCGACCTGTCCGTGCGTCTGTATTTAGCGCACATCTTCTGGAAAGGCGGTATGGTCAAACTCTCCAGTTGGATGTCGACCGTCATGCTGTTTACAATGGTCTACGATGTGCCGGTGCTTCCGCCGGAAATTGCGGCCTACTTGGCGACGACCGTCGAATTGGGTGGATCGTTTCTCCTGGCGATCGGGCTGGCCGGTCGTTGGGCAGCGCTCTCGCTCTTCGGGCTCAACATCGTGGCGGTGCTCTCCTACGGGCAACTGTCGGAAGCCGCGATCCAGGAGGCGTTCTATTGGGGGATTCTCTTTCTGTATTTCGTTCTGCATGGGCCTGGTCTGATCTCCGTGGATGCCTTGTTGCGGCGGCTCATCCGACGGAAGCAGGAATCGGGCACTGTCGACTCGGCCTCGACGACGACGCGGGCGTTTCACGGCGCCTGATAGGGAGGCAGGGTATGAACGATGTATGTCGGCGGTGTAGCGCTGTCTCTCGACAGGGGGCGTATGCGTGTGCCCGATGAAGAGACGCCGGTCTCCTCGGACGAGGAACCCCCCGATGGCTGGTACGTCGATCGCCGCGCCTGGCTGATCGGCGCCGCTTCGGTGCTTGGCGCAACGGCGGCAGAGCTGCTGTCACCCGCTCTTCCGACTGCCGGCGAATCGGCGCCTGAAGATCCCACTCGCGTACCCGGCGCGGCGCCGAGTGCCTACGGAGTGCGTTCCCGCTTCGAGCGAGCGCAACGGGTGACGACGGCGACGCATTCGCTCACACCCTACCAATTGTTGCACGGCATCGTTACCCCCAGTTCGCTGCACTTCGAGCGCCACCATAACGGCGTACCGGCGATCGATCCACATCGTCATCGGTTGTTGGTCCATGGATTGGTGGATCGGCCTCTGATGTTGTCCATGGACGAGCTGACAAGGTTTCCCTCCCTCACGCGCACGCTGTGCATCGAATGTTCCGGCAATACGGGCAAAGAATGGAAAGATCCGGTTGGAAGGACCGTCCAGGAGACGCATGGGCTCATGAGCACGAGCGAATGGACGGGCGTGCCGCTCGCGACGGTCTTGGCGGAGTGCGGCATCAGACCGGATGCGATGTGGGTGCTGGCCGAGGGCGGCGATGCCGCGGCCATGACACGGAGCTTGCCGCTCAAGGAGGTGTTGAACGAGGCGGTGCTCTGTTACGCGCACAACGGCGAGGCGCTCAGGCCGGAGCAAGGTTATCCCTTGCGACTGGTGATTCCCGGCTGGGAGGGCAACACCTGCATCAAATGGCTGCGGCGGCTCAAGCTCGGCGCGGCGCCGTTCATGACACGTGAAGAAACAGCCCGCTATACCGACTTGATGCCGGACGGAAAAGCCAGGCAGTTCACGTTTGTGATGGAGGCCAAGTCGGTGATCACGAGTCCGTCAGGCGGACAACGCATCGAGCCGGGTTTCGTCGAGATTCGTGGGTTGGCTTGGAGTGGGCGCGGCAAGATCACCACGGTCGAGGTGAGCATGGACGGTGGTCGCATGTGGAAGCAGGCACAGCTTCAGGAGCCGGTGCTGTCGAAGTGCCACACTCGCTTTCGGTTCGGCTGGCGGTGGAAGGGTGAGGAGGTGCTGCTCCAGAGCCGCTGCGCCGACGAGACCGGATACGTTCAACCGACCAGGGCCGCGCTCGTCGCCGCGCGCGGTGTGCACTCGTCGTACCACTACAACGCCATACAGACGTGGAAGATCGCTCGGGACGGGCTGGTGACGAATGTACACCTATAACGCCGCATTGGTCGTCGTGGGCATCGCGCTGTCCGGCAGTGGGGTCGGCCTGGCCGAGGAGTCGATCGGGTATGGGGTTGGAAGATCGGCGACGGTGGCCGAGGTCCACGCTTGGGACATCGATATCACTCCGACCGGTGCGGGGTTGCCGCCTGGCCGGGGAACCGTGATACAGGGCGCAACAGTCTATGCCGCCAAGTGCGCGTCCTGCCATGGCTCGACCGGGATCGAAGGGCCGCAGAATCGTTTAGTCGGCGGGCATGGCTCACTCGCCACAGACCAGCCGGTCAAGACCATCGGCAGTTTCTGGCCCTACGCGACCACGCTGTACGACTACATTCGTCGCGCCATGCCGTGGAACGCGCCGCAATCGTTGACGCCGGACGAGGTCTATGCGGTCGTCGCCTGGCTGCTCCATCAAAACGGCATCGTCCCCACGGATGCGGTGATGGATGCCGGGACCCTTCCCGCCGTTCGGATGCCCAATCGCGAGGGATTTGTCGCCGATCCGCGGCCGGATGTCGGGTCGCACGAATGATCGGGCTGTCCACCCGCCGCTATCTGGATGAGGAGTCCTGCTTCTTGAACAGGATGTCTCCGTAATTTCGTCTCTTGGGGGCGGGTTTTGCAATCTCACATTGCTCTGTGAGATTCAGGCGGTTTGGCCCGTATGGTCGCGCAATAAGGATCTTGAGCTGTGCCAGCTCAATGGCGCCAATACCCAAGCGACCCTGCTCTTCTTTCCTGGAGCACGCTCCCATATCTCTTCTCGCATCTTGACACGCATCTTGACGTATATGGTTATCGTATACTACCGTAGAAGCCGATGGAGCAGTTTGCAAACCTGGAAAGTTTCGAGTGGGACAAGGGCAATCTCACCAAGAACTGGGAGAAACACCGCGTCACTCCGTGGGAATGCGAGCAAATATTTTTCAACATCCCATTGGTCGTCGCGGATGATGCCGCTCACTCCTCAGGGGAGCCTCGATACTACGTCCTCGGGCACACCGATGCAGGTCGGCGACTCTTCCTGGTGTTTACCGTGCGTAAGCGGCAGATTCGCGTCATTTCCGCGAGAGACATGAGTCCGAAGGAACGGAGGGCCTACCGTGAAGAAACTCAAAAAAAGACCGACGTTCGAGAGTGAGAACCACGAAGCGGCGTTTTGGGCGTCGCACGATTCCACGGACTACATCGACTACTCCAAGAGCCAGCGCGTGCTGTTCCCGCGCCTCAAGCCATCGACGGAGACTATTTCGCTTCGCCTGCCTAAGTCACTCCTAGAGCAACTGAAGACGCTCGCTAACAAGCGTGACGTACCCTACCAAACCCTACTCAAGCTGTTCGTACTCGAGCGTGTGGAGTTGGAACTTCACCGAAAGACCGCGAAGGCCTCCTAGCATTCACGATGCACCCGGCATCGCAACCATGAGCGGGGTGAAGGTCGTCTTCGGCAGGTCAGTGACGTAGAGGCGGCGGCCTGGACCATCACCTCCGCATCGAATTCGCCGGGCGTGTCTGGATCACGGCGAGGGCGCCCTCGATCCCGAGCGTACCCTCGCCAACGATGTTCCCGAGTTCGCCGAGTCGGCTTTCGGCCTCGCCACTGTTCGGCGATTGATGCGCCAGAGAGGTCAAATCTTGTCTTGTCCGGAACCGCAGCAACGCCAAGAGGGACTGGAGGGCAACCCGACGGGATAGCTCTCACGGGCGCTTCTTGAACAGGATGTCTCCGTAATAGGCCTCCGCCGACTCGCCGGTATTGTCGGTATCGGTCATGATGGCCACGCCGGAAATCGGCGGTGGCTCTTCGCCGAACGCTCGCTTATAGTCTTCATAGACATTGCGTTCTTCCGTGACCCAGGTATTGAGCTTGGTCGTCCCGCTTTCTACGACGATCATGGAGACCTGATCCGTAAAAGGGTTGGGAACGGTCGTGCCGATCGGTGCGCGGCTCTCCCAGATATAGTTGATGGCGCCGAGCGGGGGGTAGCGGCCATAAATCAACTTGGCCGTCTCGTATTTCGCCTTGCCGAAGAGTCCGACTTTCGCGCTGTCGTATTCAAAGGTGACATAGATCCGGGCGGGATAATCGTCGCCCGCCTTTTTGGCGACATCGCCCGCCTTGAGCACGTTGGAGACTTTCCACTGCCATCGAATGATCGGATAGTCCTTGGGGTCGATGCGAATTTCTCGCGTCATGCCTGAGGAGGAGGCCTGGCTGGACGCTTTGACGACGACCTGTTCCCCTTCCTTCACAAGACCGTAGGTGGTGTGCTGCGGGATCTTGGGGAACGTGAGCGGCTTCCAGCCGTCGGGCCAGGGGCCTCCTGGCGCGGCGGCCGAGAAGGCGCCGATCGTCTGGGTGTCCGGCGAGTTGGCGTCCAGTCGGTCCGGATCTCCCAGAATCATTCCGACCAACAGGAACGACGAGAGGCCGACGATCAGGGAAGACGTTGCTGGTGGCATCGCCTGTGTCCTTTGAAATCCACGAGGTGCATAAGTTCTCCTGTTCCCGGGCAGGGCAACCCTACCGCCGCATCCATGCAAACAACTTGATCAAGAACTCTCTGGTCCTCTGCGTGAAGTGGGCTTTTCGCCAGAGATTGATCACCTTTTTGTTGACTTCGGCCTGTGTCGGATAGGGATGGATGGTACCCGCGATCGCCTTGGCCCCTGCTCCCGTTTTCATCGCGACCGAGAACTCGCTGATCATCTCCCCGGCATGGGCCGCCACGATGGTCGCCCCCAGAATCTTGTCGGTTCCCTTTTGAATGTGGACCCGAGCAAAGCCTTCGTCCTCTCCGTCCAGAATCGCTCGATCGACCTCGTCCAACGTGTACGTGTAGGTTTCCACTTCAATGCCCTTCTCCTGAGCCTCCTTCTCATACATGCCGACATGCGCCACTTCCGGTTCGGTGAAGGTACACCAGGGCATGACCAAAGAATCGACACTGGCGTAGCCCAGACCGAAGGGATGCGGGAACAAGGCATTCTGGATGACGATTTGTGCCATGGCATCGGCGGCATGCGTAAACTTATAGCGCGAGCAGACATCGCCTGCTGCATAGATCGAGGGGTTGGTGGTCTGCAGTCTGGCGTTCACCGTGATTCCGTGTTTGTCGTATTCGACACCGGCCGTCTCCAATCCGATCCCGTCCACATTCGGCGTCCGCCCGGTACCGACAAGAATATCGTCGACGGTCACATCGTAGTGCCGGCCATGCGAATCGACGATCAACCGTTTCCCGCCGTCGGACTTCTCCACCCTGAGATCCTTTCCGCAGCAGAGCAGGGTCACGCCGTCGCGGATCATCTGTTGCTCGACGATCTCGGCCGCGTCGCGGTCCTCGTTCGGCATGATGCCGTGCATGGCTTCGATGAGGGAGACCTGACTGCCGAAGCGGGCGAACGATTGTGCCAGTTCACAGCCGATGGGGCCGGCGCCGATCACCCCGAGACGTCGAGGCAGCTCCGTCAATGAAAACACGGTTTCGTTGGTGAGATACCCGGTCTCCTGCAGTCCCGGAATCGGAGGTGCCGATGCCCGGGCACCGGTGCAGACGGCGGCTTTCACGAACGTCAGGGTGCGATGGCCCGACGGTCCTTCCACCTGGACGGTCGTGGGTCCGGTGAATCGCCCGCTGCCGATATAGACGTCGACGCCCAGTTTGGCGTAGCGCTGAACGGAGTCGTTCCGGCTGATGCGCGCCCGCAGTTTTCGCATGCGCGCCATGACGGCGCCGAAGTCATAGGTCACGCCGGGCGGCACATGGAGGCCAAAGTCCGTGGCCCGCCGGAGATCGGCCCAGGCTCTGGCTGCCCGGATCACGCCCTTCGACGGGACGCAGCCGACATTGAGACAGTCGCCGCCCATCAGATGCTGTTCAATCAATGCCACCTTGGCTCCCAGGCTTGCGGCCACGACTGCGGTGATCAATCCGGCCGTCCCCGCTCCGATGACGACGATGTTGTAGCGCCCTGTCGGTTCGGGATTCACCCAATCGGACGGATGCACATTCGCGACCAGTTGCTGGTTGTACTCGTCGTGCGGAAGCATGAGAGGCTGCTGGTGCTCAGTCTTTCCGGCAATGCGTGGAGGCGGCTCTGTCGTCATAACGTGGCATCCTTCGGTGTAGGGAGGGAAACGATATACGAGTCCTCATGCCGAGGCGGTGGTGTACTTCTTATACACCACCGGCACGAGGGCGAGAAGCCCCAGAAAGACAAAGGCTCCGATCACATTTGGCGAGGCGATGTCTGTCAGCGAGTGTATGGTGCCCAATTGGCGTCCTGCATAGGCGTAGACGAACGAACCGGGAACGATGCCGAGCGCCGTGGCCCCGATATACGTGCCGGCGCTCACGCGGGTCAGTCCGGATACGAGGTTGACCACGAAGAACGGAAACAGGGGAATCAAGCGAAGGGTCAAGAGATAGCTGAACGCATTCTTGGTAAAGCCTTCTTGCAGGGGCTTCAGCGCCTTTCCGAATTTCTGCTCCACCGTATCCTGCAACACATACCGGGCGGTCAAAAACGCCAGGGTTGCGCCGGTCGTCGCCCCGACATTCACGAACAGGGTGCCCAGGACGGCTCCGAAGAGGAACCCGCCGGCGAGCGTGAGAATGACCGCGCCCGGAAGCGACAGGCCGGTGACGATCGTATACGCGGCGATAAAGAGGCCGACCGTGGCGACATAATTCGTATCCGCGAAGGCCTGGAGCTTGTCTCGATGGTTCTGTAGGGCGCTCAACGAAAGGAATTGCCCCAGATCGAAATACACGAAACCTGCGATGGCCAGCCCGATGACGAGGGCGATGAGTATCTTGCCTGAAACCGGCGCCTTCGTCGAGGTGCCGGTCGATGTGCCCGGATGACACGGGAGAATCTCATCTTGTGCGTTATCCTGGTGTCTGTCTGTGCAGGGCGTTTCCATAGACGGGATTCCCTTCGTGTGACTCAGCGATGCCGATACCGGGGTCTGTGGCCCATCAGGCTCTCCGGAACAATCACGCTGTCTGAAAGATGCGTGTCTCACCATGGCTTCACGATACCCTGCTTCTTGTTCTGATTCTGTGAGCCAATTCACAATCGGCAGAATGGGAACAACTCCGCCAGCGGCGGACTCGGCACCCGAGATGCGTGGCTCGTCGGGAGGCGCAACCGAGCCGTAGCCGAACGACGCAGGAGGAGGACGGCCCTATTGCGTATCCTGCAGACCGGGGCGCCGGGCACGTGCATCCGGTCTACAGCCGCAAGAGGCGATCGCGCATATCCCGGCGGAAGGTGTCGCCGGTCGCCCCGCCGAGCTTACGAATGTCCGTCAACATTCGGGATGACGAGCGTGAGGTGATTCAACAGCGCATGCCGCTCGTAACTGAGCAGATACAGATGCAGCAAGGTGGGATCGTCGGCATCCCAATGGAGTACGGGGCCATCGACGCCGACGGCATGGTGGTCGATCCATCGGTTGTGCGCGTCGAGGTGAAATCCATACCACGTGCGCTGAATCGGCGGCGACGCCACGACGTGCTCGTATGATTCGAAGAAGCCGGGGTTGCCGATGCCGAGAGGCGCCTGCCAGCCGCGATCGTATTCGCTCGGATCAATCCTTGGTAGCATGGCAAGATCGAGCCCGCCGATGATGAGACGCGTGGCCTCCTGCGTTCGGTTGCTGCGGAAGGCCAACTCAATCTCACCCAGCGGTTTCGACGTGGGTGGAGTCCTGACCAGCCGAAACGTGGCACCGGTCAGTTCGGCCAGATAGTGAAGCTGCGTCTCTCGCGGGTGAGCCCAGGAATACCGGCCCGGCGGGATAAAGCTCACGAAGCGGACCGGCTGCCTGTACCAGTCGCGATAAGTCGTTGCGACGGGCGTCAGGATATTCCGGCGCTTGCGAGCCTGCTCCCCCCGCGCCGCGACGGACTCGTTCCAGTGCGCCGTCGCGACGACCGGCCATGCCTGCTCCACGGTTCGCAGTCGGTCGACGCGGATGGCTGTTCCTGCCGGATCGACCCAATGTTCCAGCGACCACCAGTAGGACCAATAGGACAGGCCGTTGACCTGCTCGAACAGCTGTTTGTAGAGCCCGAGCGGGAAGGTGAACCACAGGTGCTCATAGACCCGCTCTTCCCCCTCCTCCTCCGTGAACAACAGCAGTTCCCACAGTCCGGCGTTCAGGCAATTGCGCGCGAGATCGATGCGGCTCAATGCCCGTTGTTCGAGCCCGTCGCCTCCCTCGCGCACCTGCACCTGAGAAGCGGTTCGGGGAAACCGAACCTGTTGCCGGTTCCATTCACGGTCGATGAGTCCCACCTTCGTGAGATCCGGATCAGCTTTGATCCAAGGAGGGACCGCTGCGACGAAATGGGCGAGATCCACCTCGGTCAGTTCGATCGCGGCTGCGTTGGCCGTCGCAGGCTCCAGAAGGAAACGAAACCTGGTGTCTCCGACGGACTCAATAATCAGTTGCCGGTGTGGATAGGTGCCGAACAAGGAGCTCTTTGTCTCGGGATTTTCCGGATACTCCTCAGATGTAAAGGCGTTCACTGCGACGACTTGCCGGGGCTGATCATCATAGCGAAGGACAAACCAGATGAGACCGGCCACAAGGAGGAGAACCAGGACAAGAAGCAGGGTGAAGCGAGCGCGAACGGTCACGAGGTTCGTCCTCAAAGCGGACACGCCGGTACCATACGCTGCCATCGAGCCCGTCTCAAGGGGGAGGCAGGATTGTGAGCTGCCTTACAGTTCCGTGGATGGAACGTGGGTATATGTTCACAGGGTGCGGTAGTCCGGATTGCGGATCACCGATCGTGCCGGACGGCGTATCAGGGACGTGAAGATAGCCCCTTTCCTGAAGCGATGGGTCCCGGGTTCGAACTGGCTATCGATCGGGAAGATCGGGCTTGCATCGATGGCGTCGGTCACGTAGGGTAGGGGCCGCTTTCGCGGAGTCTCAAGCATGGACAGTCCACCCACTCCTCAGAACAAACTCTGGTACCTCAAGCACATTCGATTGTTCGACGGGATTTCTCCATCGGAAATGCAGGAGATGGAGAAGATTACCAGGATGGAAGAGGTCAAGAAGCGACAACCGTTCTACCTTCCCGGCGATCCAAGCTCCAACGTGTATCTCCTCAAACGAGGGCGCGTCAAACTGGCCAACACCGCCGCAAGCGGCAAGGAAGTGACGTTCGACATCCTGGAGCCTGGAGAGGTCTTTGGAGAGTTAGAGGTCTTGGAAGGTTTGCCTCGTGAAACCGCCGCCGAAGCGTTGGATGATGCCATGATTTGCGTCATTCGCCGCGAAGACTTCGATCGGTACCTGGCCATGCATCCGAAGATCACCGTGAAGCTGACGAAACTGATCGGCTTGCGGTTGAGGCGCATTCAAAGCCGTATCGAGGACTTGGTCTTCCGGGATGTCCCGGCGCGATTGGCCCATTTGCTGCTCGAACTCAGCAAAAGCGACGGCGCGCAAGAGCCGCGTGGGATTCGGATCAAGGCGAAATTGACGCATCAGGAAATGGCCAACCTCATCGGCTGTAGCCGGGAGACGGTGAGTGCCACGCTGGGACAGTTCCGCGATGAAGGGCTTCTTCAACTCGACGGCCGCACCCTGACGATTCTAGACCCCAAAGGGTTGTCCAGACTGCTTGGTTGAAGGGGTTTCCCTCGGGCGCCTCTCCGCCAAGAAGCTCTGAGTTCCTCGAACTACACCAGCCGCTGCCGGAATGCTTCCTCAGCCTGCGTATCATTCTCGTATCGCCTTCGCCCGCTTCTGCAGATACGCGTTGCGGACGGCTGCGTACAGGTCCAGCGTCGCTTCCTCCACCCCTTGAAACGTTTCCAGATTGAGTGCCCGGTCGTTGGTGATTTCTCCGACACGTCTGCCCAGCTGGATCACGGAGGTCGTTGTCCGATTTTTATGAGCGATGACTGAGGGCACCCCCTGGATCTCGATGAGCGGGAGGACGAGCCAGTTAATGGGGTCGAGCACGATGTCCGCAAGGTATCCAACCCCGTCGCGGAGCGTGAGAGGCGGCAGAAGCGGAAGGATAAGGTACGGGCCCGCTGGGACACCATAATAACCGAGCGTCTGTCCGGTATCTTCTTCCGGGGTTCGCAGATTCAACTGGGTGGCGATATCGAGGAAGCCGCCGATGCCGAGCGTCGAGTTCACGAGAAATCGTCCCATCTCCTTGCCGGCCCCGGCGACTTTCCCCTGAAAGACATTGTTCACGAAGCGAGGCACGACACGAAGATTATAGAAGAAGTTGCTGAATCCGATTTGGACCCTATCGGGCACGAGAAAGTTGTAGCCTTGGGCGACCGGTTTCAACACGAAGCGATCCGCCTGGCGGTTGAACTCGAACATCGTGCTGTTGAAGGATTCCCACGGGTCGTGCTCGCCGCCTAACGGCTCATCCGATTCGGCAAAGGGATCGAAGACCTCATCGCGATTCGACGCGGGCTGCGCCGAGGAGCCCGCGTCGTCAATCGGAGCCGGCCGCGACTCCGAAACGGCGGACCGATTCGCTGGGGTACTGGGGTGAAGAGTCTCAGGAGTCGTGCTGCAGCCGGTGATCCCCAGGCTGATCGCTACGACAAGGGGGAGCTTACAGCGTGCGATCAGCCACCCACCACTACGATGCCCGATCCTCATTGTGTGGATCGTCCTTCGACCCGTTCACGCACCTGCCGTTCCGCCTCGACCCAATGTTCGAGATCGTGGCCGTGCTCATAGCCACACCGGCAGTAGAGCGCATACGCCAACGTCTGAATTTCCTCCTGCAACCGAGCCTGATTCGGTTGTACGGGGTGCACCGCTTCAGATTGTTTCCGGGTGTGTGCCATGGTCTGACCTCCCGTCATGAATGGTGATCCCATCGGCTGGGACAGAATCTGTACGATTGTGCCTCAGGCTATCACGTGGGCCCGTATCACTCTGTCAGCTGGTTCACACTTTGAGGTGTGGTGGTGTGACAAACGGGAAACGGGGTCGGTCGGCGACGACGGGTCGGCACGGGAGGCTGCTGGCCAGGGGCGCAGTGTGGTGTGGGGGGGAGCGACCGTGTCAGCTCAACGGACCGCCGCAGGAATCGCACCGTGAGACGAGGCGTTCAACTGCAACCGCAGGCTGAAGAGACGGAACCGGCACAGGAGCCTCCGCCGGCATCTCGCCGCGTAACAGACGAACCCACCGTGCGGTCGGATAGCGGAGCACCAGTTTGGGAATGAGCAGCATCACGCCTACCATCGCCAGACCGGACAGGATCAGCAGCCATGCGCCCGATACCACCTGGCTGCCCGCATAAGTCAGCGCCAAAGTCGGCGGAATCATTCCGAAGAATGTCACGAGGGCAAAGACCTTGACCGACATGTTGGTCAGACCGGCGCCGTAGCTGATCACGTCGAATGAAAAGAGAGGAAGCAGGCGAGCCAGGAACACGAAAATTGCCAAATGGCGATCCGAGCAACGTTCACAGAAGGCGATGTTGGTGCGTAAGAGCCGGGTCAACACTTCCCGGCCCAGCGCCCGGCCGATGAGGAAACTCGCGATCGCTCCGATTTCTGCGCCGATCACAGCATAGGCCGTTCCCAGCATCGGACCGAAGGTGGCGCCGGCCGCGATGTCCAGCGGTAAACTTGGAATCGGGCTGATGACCACGGCGGCGGCCATCAGGGCGATAAAGACCAGCGGTCCGAACGAGCCGGCCTCCCTTAGCCAGCCCGCAATCAGGTTCGGCTGGAGGAGTTCTTCGAGATCGAGCCGGAAGACCATGATCAAGGCGGCAAAGGCCAGGACGGCAAGGGCTCCGAGCTTTATCCAGAACGTGTTGATGTTCATGTCCTTGCGCCTGTGCTCTCAGAAGACTTCGGGTGTCATGAATGATAGGCCGATATATGGCAGCACTCCATTGATTCCGGTATTTCTGTCGCCGAGATTCGAGTTGGAAATGTGATGGAGTCGGACACCCATCATCCAGGTTATCCGGTCCGTCACAAAATACTGCAGGCCGGGACCGGTCTCCAGTACGAACTCGAACTGGGTGCTTTGTTCGGGAATCCGCGGCGCCAGATTGGTCCAGACGATGCCGGCACCCACGTCCCAGAAAGGCATCCACCGTCCGAACGAGAGAAGATTGTATTTCAGGACGAACGACCCTCCGACCGCCTCGGCGGCAAACGGTTTGGTAAACCGCGCAACCACCGGCTCGATCATCAGTTCGACATTGCCCTGCCACCAGTTTCTCCCCAATGGCTCAGTCACGATCATGCCTGCGCGCGGCATCACGAAGACCGCGCTCCTGTTCGACGACTCCGCGGCCCCGATTGCGGTGGTGCCTTGTGCGTATCCTACGGCCCCGCCGAATTCGAAGGTGCCCTTCCGCATAACCTCGCGAGCGTCAAACGACGATCGGTCCTCCGCCGCCCCGGTTGACGTCCACAGCACAATGCTGAGGCAGGTGGTGATAAGGAGCACGGCCTGCGTAAGGCGGCGCGCCTCGCTCATCGTGGTGTTTCGTTCCTCAACTCTCCCCATGGTGTCTCACACGGTCCTTTCTATCCGCTGGTGGATGAGGACAGGCTATCGCGGGGCAGCGCGAAGATCTGTGACGGTTCTTACAAACGGCGGACAATGTGGGAGGAGGAGAGGGGCGAGACAGAGCGATTCGCCGGGTGATTCGGCGATGGTCGGCGGCAGAGCCGTTCTTGTTGGAGCGACCTCGATCGTCTCGGTGGGACTGCGAGGGGAGCGGCTCAGGTTCGGAACCGGGGCGTGGTGACTGCCGGTCAGCGATCCGGCACGTTGCCCTGTCTGTGCTGTGACGCATCAGGAGTCCTGCAGCCCATGACATGCATCACGGTGGGAAACAGGCGTGCGATGGAGATGGCTTGGGCCAGCTCGATGATGCCTACCTCGCCGTAACGGCGCATGATGGCTTCGCGCCAATGGCCCTCTTCACCGCTGCCTCTCGCGACAGATTCGGCAAAAAAGTAGACTTCCGCCAGCTCCGGCGGCAACGCACAGGGAGATTCGCCGAGCACGGCGTGGAGGAGCGGGGTTCTGAGTCCGGCCTGCTGTGCGAGCTCTATCTCCATCTGCAGGCAGATCCCGCCGTGCTCGTGCCGTGCCGTCACGATGCGCGCCAGGTGATAGGCCTCCGGGGGCAGGGCGCGCCGAAACCTTGCAAGCGGCATGAGCGTGATGAACGTAAAAAAGTGGGCAGGCGAGACACGAAGCATGTGGCGGAGATAGGACAGCGGGCGGCCGTGGTCCTGTTCGATGGCACGCAGGCGCCTCTCACCGAACCAACGCGTCAAGCAGATCATGGGGCGTGCTCCTTCGGATGCGTGTATCTGTGCGTGTCCGGATGAAACGCATACCAGGCAAACCAGAACGCCATGATGGAGGGGAGAGGGGTGCCGTCGGCGTCGATGACGGACGCGCTTCGGGATGTCTGGTTGAACCGCACCGTGATAGCCCGGCCGCCGACGTGATCGCCGATGGGTGCGCCGGCCTTCTTGAGTTCCGACAAAGGGTAGGCTTTGGCGACTCCGTCGATCTCCACTCCGACGATCCATTCCTTGGGATGGTAGCTGGGGTCGAAGTGCGTGGTGTCGAACAGCAGGTCTCGGCGCTCGCCATACCCCAGATACGGGTCGTCCTCGTAGTTGCGGAAAAAGCCGGTCGGTGGAGACAGGACGAGGGTGGCAGGATGGGCGGCGCGCCATTCCGACCACGTCGTATGTTCGAGGAAGAGGGGCGTGAGCGTCTCGCCGGTCGAAGGGCCGGCCACCGCCTGCATGCCGACCTGCGACCAAAGGCTTTCCGTCTGATGGTCGTACATGAGGAGATCGCTTTGATACAACAGGCCGGAGACGCCGAACGTATGTCGCCGCCCCTGAAGCGTGGCATCGAACGCGATGCCGGTTCCGCAGAGGGGGCAGTAGGTGACGGCAATCGGTGTCGTTCCCAGCGAGTCGTTCACGATTTCATGCCAATTCAGAATCTTGATCGGGTAGGCCTTGGCGGCTTGTCCCAGCGTGAGGCCGAGCACGCGATCTCCATCGCGGAGAAACGCCGCCTCCTCGGCTGACACGAAACGCGGCTCAAGGATGGCGGGGATGCCATCCTTGCCCGGCCCTCCGTCGACGATTTGATCGAGCGGCACCTTGTGGCGAGTCAGGTCGAATGCCGTCGTCGGACGTCTTCCGAGTCCAATCCAGGCCGCAAGAATCAAGAGGGTGCCGATTGCAAGCAACACCGTCAGGCGCCGGCGCGGAGACATCGGATGTTCATGAGCCGTGTCGCGGGAGACCCCAGCGGGGAAGAGGTCCGGGTGAAGCGCGCTCATCGGATAAACCAATAGATGCCCATTGCACACGAGAGCAGGGTGATCACGATAATCCTGCCCACGATTCCTGAGGCGTCCTCTCGGTGCGCTGTGCTGGAACGCATAAGGTGGCTGGCTCGCGTCGCCGGATCACTCAGATATTCTTCGCGCAGATGATCGTTCACGAACGTGACGGTGTCCGGCGCAACGGCCGGCACGATGTCGGACAGGTATCGATCGAATACCGTGAACACACGAATGGTCGACAAGATGGCGTCGCAGGTGGCGGGATCGAGCGCGTTCACACGGAATACGCCGGGCATGGCCGCAATGAAATAGGCTCCGGCCTCGTTCGTCGAGATCGCTAAGGCAATCATACGTCTGGTGCTTCGATCCAGACATTCCAGGTTCATCTCGTCTTTGAAGAGCGTCCATGTCGTATCGAGATACGACGGCCGATGGCGCATGCCCTCAAACAATTCGGGTACGAACGAAATGCCGAACGTGCTGGTGATGTTCTGAAAGACGCTCTGAACGGTGGTATCCCGGGTGATGTCAGGATCAGCCGGTGAGGCGTCCTCCTGTTCCGGCGAGGCGTGGGCAGGTCGAACTGTGTGGCGTTGAGCAACAGCCGACCGATTCCTCATCGCTCCCCCCGGTCCCAGGCGCGCAACCGGTCCACCAGCCAGTCCTTCCTCGGGACCCCTGTCGCGAGGACGCGTCCGTCCAGCAAGAAGGCGGGAAAGACGATGACTCCGGAGAGGGCCGGATCGCCCGCTACTGCAGTTCTAACGGTGATGTTCCAATGCGGGAGTTCGTGCCGGATCTCCTCCGCCAGGCGTCGAGCCGAGTGCTCGGACAGGCACCCCCCATGAACGAGAATGTCGAGCCGTGCCATTGGGCCATTCTAAAGGGGGCGCCCACGGCGATCTGTGAGGGGGCTTACAGTTTCCAGACGCCCGGAGAACGTCTCGAACGCGCCTATCAGAAGCAGCGCGAGGATCTTTCCTCGGAGTTGCTGAAGACCATCGAAGAATGTTCCCCGGCGTTCTTCGAGCGTCTGGTCATCGACGTACGCGTAAAGATGGGCGATGGAGGGTCTCGCAAAGAAGCGGGGAGAGCCATCGGTCGCAGTGGTGACGAAGGCGTCGCCCATCCATTCAGCCTATTTGCTGCCTGGACGCGGCGGGGTAACCGTTTGGATCACCCCGCCAGAGTCCGGCGGTACGCGCTGCCGCTACCGGATCC
>JAHBTD010000010.1 GCA_019638775.1 Fimbriimonadaceae bacterium
GCGATGCTCAGGCGATGATGGCCTCCGAGTACTACATAGGGCTGGACGGAGGCTGCGTCGGTAGGCTGTCGTTCGACTCGCAGGGGATCATGGATCCCGGCGTCTTGGATACTGGTTTTCAGGCTCGCTCTCTCTGACGACGTGAGCGGCGGAAAGAGCGTGGCGTACTCGTCATGGACTCGGATTTGGGATGTAGGAATCATGATGATCTGCATGCCGGGCTCCTTGTTGCTGGCTGTGACGAGCGATGATTCTGTAAATGTGACGTCGTGACAGGTCGTGGCCGCGACGATGAAGCTCCCGTTGGAGTTGATGACTGGTGATTGTGGGTTGTCGGCGAAGGATGCCATTGGCAATCTGTTGAGCACTGGATTCTGGCTCAGCGAGGTTCTTGGTTAGCTGTCGTTGGATCGCAAAGACGCGATGGATCTCGGACAAATAGCGGAGAGGAACGACATATTGCCGACCTCGATAGCGGCCTTGAGAGGGGGTGGTAACGATGTACCACTGGGCCGGTGCATGCTGGAGGATGGCTTGTACCGGACTGGGTAGACTCTCCCGTTCCAACGTTAACCAACGATAGAGTTTCCAATCACTGCAGGGAATGTTGTGGCCCCGGCAGATGTCCCGGAACGCGCTCATGGGGAGCACGGGCTCCGTGGGCATCGGAGTCGGACCCGCGCGAAGTCCCACCTGCCGGCAGATGGTTTCGGCTATGATCCGTGTCATATCAGTTGGCATAGGTCCGTCGTTTCCGTGCCTGGCGAGCGTGGTTGCCGCTGCCGGAGGAAGATCCCGTGATCGACTGTTCCGACGTGGTTAGCAGGTCGTGATCGAGAGCAGTCGGGTCGGGGATCGCTCTGGCGCGTTTGCGCGAGAATTCGATGAACCGATCGGTAGCCGTGAAACCCAAGACGTCGTCGGTGCCGGGCACATCGGTCTGTGCCAAAGATTCAGCCGAGGCGTCAGGGACGACAGGCGGTTCGTGGGTCGTCAAAGGGACAAGCCGCCGGAAGATACGACTTTTGAAGCCTTGGCTGTGTAAGCGCCGCTTCTCTTTGATGAAAGTGGAATAGGGCAGTGTCTTGACGTATTGATCGTCCTTGTCGGTGATTTCGACCAGTTTGTCCCGTCCATCGAATTCGCTTTGGTAGGCTTTCTGAATATAGCGATAGAGGAAGGTTTGGAATTGGGCGTTTCCACGGGAAAAGTCCCATTTCTCAGTGGCCTTCCTGACGGCCAGAAAGCCGATCTGCTCCAAGTCTTCAATTTCATAGGAGCGGTCTAAATTGCAGTAGCGTTTCGCGATCGAGTGGATGATGGGCTTGCTCTGCTGAAACAGTTTGAGCAGCGGTGAGTCATTGTCCGAATCGATGGCGAGTTGTTGAGCTTGCGTTCGAAACGACATGATGGTGTCCTTTCCGATGGGGTAGATGTGTGAGACCATGCGTCTCGGAAAATGAAAGGGTGCGTGACAACGCTGATGGAGCCGATGATGGTTCCGTGCGTAAGTGGTGTGACATTCGTGCGGCAGTCCCTTCTTCCAGGGAGCGGCGAGGGATGATGAATATAAACAAATGTTTGTTTGCCCATGAATGTGTTACTGCCCTCGTGAATGTCAGTCTGACTATACGCAGGCCGTGAGGGAGGTTGAAATTGGGAAGGTAGAGTAACCTCCATAGGCGTATGGACAATAAATTGGGGTTTACCTATAATTTGCCAACAAGCGTTTAATCACTCCATCAGCGTGGGTTGGGCACCCGTCGGGGCCCGACGGGGAGAGTGTGGTGGGGATGGTGTTGGTCAAGGACTTGTTGGTCCGGATGCGGATTGCCCAGAATCTGACTCAAACTGAGTTGGCTGAGAAACTGGGGTGTACGGCCTCGCATATCTCGATTATTGAAGGGGGAAAGAGCAGTGGGCGGAAAAAGATTCTTCCCAGTGACGACATGTTGCGGCGCATTGCGCAGTGTCTGGGTGGATCCCCGCTTGATGTCCAACGGCGGACCTACCAACTGTTGGTCGCCCGAGCCCGTGAAGTGTGTTCCCCGGAAGTCGCAGAACTCTTAGATGATCAGATTCTTACTGGCATGCCGGCTGCCTTTTTGGAGCGGGTTAAGCAAGACCTGAGTGAGTATTCGGATGAGGAGCTAGCTGGGGTGACGGACCAGGTACAGCTAGGTGGAAGATTCAAGCAGGTGCTATCGGGGATCGGTCGCTTGAGCCAAGCGGAAGTGGAGCGGCTCGCCCAGGTCTTAGGACAGTCGTCTGAGACATATCTAGTCGAGGCCGGGTATCTATCTGAATCCGCGAGATCGCTGTTCGGACGCAATCCGAATTGTGTGAATATCCTTCAAGTCTTTGGATCCCTGCGCCCAGAAACCCAGGAAGAGTTGCTGCGCTTTGGGGAGGCCTCCGTGAGCCTTCCGGTTTCTGAGCGCATGCACCCACCTACGGCTCATGAGTAGCGGATTCTTGACGTGTGCCCGCCCGTGGCAGTAGTGCTCAGGGACGGCTCACAGCCGTCCCTGAGTCATCCCGATATTCTCCGTGTCTGTCTGCCAGCGAATTAGAACTCTACTTTCTCTTCTACTGGTGCGGATTCTGGAGTGACAAGCACTGGCAGCTCCTCCTCCTTCATCTCCTGGAATGCTGAAAAATCTCCACCAACGAGCTGGTCGATGAGGGTCGAGGCCTGTCGTTTAGTATATCCGCTGGTGAGACTTTTCACGTGTGTCTCCTGGATATCCATTGAGATGACGAGGCCCATGATCTTCTTGAACTGGGGATCGGTCATGGACTCGGCGACGGCCCCTGTGTTCGCAGGCGAGATCGGGGGAGTGCCTGGGCTCGACGTGAAATAGCTAAAGTCCTGAGCGATGAGTCTCTTGATGAGCCCCGACGCTTCGCGTTGCGTGAGTGCGCGGACCTTCATGCGAAGATCATCCTCTGTGAGGGGCAAGGCCTTGGTCAACCGAAGCAGGTAGTTGGTCTGGGCCACTGAGATGAGTGGGCCAGCGGGCAGGGGGGTGGGCTCCGGCGCTTTAGCGGCGGCTGTCGAGGGCGTGAACATCGCCGGAGGTGTGGGGTCGTGCGTCTCGGACGGAGTGTCCCCCGGAACCTCGGCTGCTACAGGACCGGGGTCGTCCTCTAGCTCCTCTTCCATTACAACGTGCGCTCCTGGATCCAGGACCGGGTTGATTTCGATCGGCTCTTGGATTTCCAACATCTTGATCTTCTTTAGGACCGTCTCCGTCTCCTGTTGATACCTGGCAGTCTCGTCCGCTGATCCTTCATAGCGCAATTCGAGCGGATAGTGGGTGGTCGGGCGGCCTTCGCGGCGTCTGGTGACTGGAACGCGACGCAGTTTGAGCGGGATCATGGCGATACGTCCAAGGGTAAGCGCGAGGAAATCGAAATAGGAGTTAATCGTTTCCATCGAGTTGATACTGCTGGAGTCGATTTGAAACAGACCGCCGCTGCTGACCTTGGGGATCATGAAGATGAGATTCGCGCGAGGGCCGCATTCTCCGGATTCGAGTTTTTCGCAGGGACACGACCGGGATTCGGTTTTCCAGGTGTCTTGGTTCAGGCGACGAGCCACCTGATTGTTGCCAATGCACTGCAGCCCGGCGGCTTCTCCGTACCAGCGTAGGGCCTGCGGGCAATTGACCGTGGGATCGTTGGAGACGAACATCACCTCCAGCTCGTTGGGTTGCGCCCCGAACACCTTGGCGACCTCTTCAGGGACCACAAAATGAGGCGTTTCCTTGGGGTAGAATCCGTTGGGGCCGCTCACTTTCACGCCGAGGCGGATCTTGCCGATGATGGGCATGCGACGTCGGTTAGAAATGCCGTTGATGCGGTTCATGGGAATGAACGTGGGTTTTTCTGCGTCGGACATGATGCCTCCTACTAATGTGAATCAGCGCATGAATACAGTTACGCGATTTGAGTCGTCGGTTTCGGCTTCTTGAGCGGGGACCGACGTTTCGATTTGGTGGTGTCGATGCCTTTGGACAGTCGGCCGGCTGAGAAACGGCTGTAGGATTCTTTCACGGTCGCGCGTTCAATGACGGCTTTGGACAGTTTGGATTGATCTAATTTGCTCTGTTCATACGGTGACGATGCGATGTAGTAGCCATGCCCTTCCGCGCGTGTGATACCATCTGTCTTCAATTCCAACTTAAATTGCTGTTTGAGTGCGTCCAAGCGCTTTTGCTTCGGAGTAAGTGCTGCGAGCTCGGTTTGCAAGCCGAGATACTCCTCGACGGCTGGCACCAGTTCAGTGCGGAGTTCCGCGATTCCCTCAACGGGGGCCTGTTCGATCCCTTCCCAGCAAAACTGGTACGGACAGTAGTCGCAATGGTAGTTGTCGGCATTGGGATATGGGCGGGCAGGCAATGTGCCGTGATCCCGATACTGTTCCACCTCTTCAAAGCGACGTAGTGCCTCCTTATACAAGCCCACAAAGTCTTGCTTGGGATAGATGCGCGTGCCTGTGCTGTGTGTGATTTCGAGCACGGTCAAGCGGTCGTTGTCGCGGTCGTAGCGGACTCGATATTCGAGGAACGCGCTCTGGTTTTTGTTCTTGATGAGGAGGAGCGCTTCGTCGATGTGAGGATTCAGTGCGGCCAACCCAACCAGATAGAAGACCACCTGTACGAAGTGGTTTATCGGGTAATTCCCTTCTGCAAAGCGAGTGAAGGTGAAGTGTTCGATAGCTTTCAACTCCAGGAGGCGATCAATCCCCAAGAGGTCCGTGATGACGCCGTCAATGTGACCTTTGATTGGGAACGGTCGACCCTGGAAGAGCGTGGTCGCGCAGGTTAATTCAAGCTGTTGGCTGTGGAGATGAAACGTGCTCTTGGCGATCCAGTTCAATACCAGTTCTTCATGCCAACTACTGTCGTCGAGGACAACAAGGAAGCGGCCGCTTGGACTTTTCGCGGGAGCGTGTCGAGCATGGTACGTGAGTTTGCGGATGCAGTGGTCGGGGCCGGCGTTCGATGGCCGAGGTCTATACTCCCATTCCTGATGTTCCATGAGGGCGAGTGGATGGATGAGTTCAGCGAGCATAGGACCTCCAGGTGAGTTCGTGTAGCGCGTCGATAGACCAAGAGGTTGTGCGGTTCGCTGATGTGAAGATGCTGTGACATACCGTTTTGGGAGCAAAACGGTATGTCACAGAGTTGTGGATACGAGTGTGTGATGGCTGAGAATGGGGGAGGGAGAAGGATGAACGGCTACGGATCGATCCAAGGGAGTATGCAGGGGAAGGACGTCTCCGCCAAGGTGGCGAGCTGCCCTGAGGAAATGCCTCAGGTGGTTGGGGTGATCACGAGTCGGACCCGTGCGCGCCGAGGGGCTGGTGACTGGATCGAAATCGGTCGCAAGCATCGGGCGTTTGTTCCGGACGGTATTCCCGTGCCTTCGGTCGGTGAGGTGGGAGAGTGCTGGGGGCGAATGACAGCCAATGGCGCCGATCCCGTTCTGATGGTCTCCAGGATACGATCACGACGATTTGAAGCCTGCGCGAGCCCGTCGGAGTTGCTGGGGGTCCTCGGCGTGCGTCGTACCCCACCACTTCGGTTCGAGGAGGTATGCCAATTGTTAGGCCCCCTGGTGGAATGGCTGTGTTGTGCAGGGTGGAAAGCAGTGGCGCGTGGGATAGTGAAGGGCACACTGCGATCGGCGCGGGCCATCTCCGCAGATCCGTTTCTGCTGTACCGCCGCCGGCGCCTTCCCTTTCAGGCTACGGTCGCGGCCGCGCAGGTGTTAGGGCATGAGTTGTGTAGTGACGGACACTATAAGGCCGCGGTGATGGAGGCGCTCGCGCGAGCCGACGAAGAAGGGGTCGGTGGCATTTCTGAGGGGCATCTTGTGGCCTGTTGTTCAGAATTGATCGGACTGCCTGCGGACAAGGTTGCGCCCTCGGTGAGCATCCAGATGGGGCTTGTGGGGAAATTCGAGCAGGGCTTGTGGTTTTCGCCGGGGGTGTATTTCGCGCGAAAGAAAGCCCTGGCCATGATTCGAGCGAATCAGCAGGACTCTGGTGACGCACGTTCAAGCGTGCAAGCCAGATCGCTGCGGTATCGGTATTCGATTGTCACTGGCGGTGCTGGGAGTGGAAAAACCGAGTTAGCGAAATCCCTCATGACCCAGGTGCGCGAGCAAGGGGGAAAGGTGGCGGCTACGGCGATGACCGGGAAAGCGGCCACCCTCCTCGGGGAGGACGCCACGACGCTGCATAAGCTGCTGGGGTATGGGGGCGGCGGCTACTCGGTGTCCACTGTGGATGCCGACCTGGTCTTGGTCGATGAAGCCGGCATGTTGACCTGGCACACCTTGTATCGATTGCTGCTCGCCTGTCGGGGGCAGGTTGTGTTGATCGGCGATCCCCAGCAACTGGCTCCGGTGGGAGCGACTCCGGTGATGGCTGAGTTGTTGACAGTCCTGCCGGTGGTGCGGTTGGGCGAAGAAGGCTCCAAGGGGTCCTTGCTGGTCAAGGTTCAGGTAATTCGCTTCGCCTCCGAAGCGCTCCTGCTGTATCAGTTACGAAAAATAGTGCGCGGCTATCAAGACACAGGGGTGGAGTGGCAGGCGTTGTCTCCTGTGTATGCAGGAGGACTCGGTGTGGATCGGCTGAACCGGTGGCTGCAGGAGATTATGAATCCGGACGGTCCGCCGTGTCATGGCGGGTTTCGAACGGGGGACCGCGTCATCGTGACCAAGACTCGATACGATATAGGCCAGCGAGCGGTCAATGGGGAACAAGGGCGGGTGCTGGGGAGTATGGGTGACACGATCGCATTGCGACTGGACTCCGGGCGTGAGGTTGCGCTCAGGGCAGAGGAGCTGCGGCTGAGCTATTGCATTACCGTGCACAAGGCGCAGGGGAGTCGCTATGAGCGCGTGGTGTTTATCATTCCAGAACGGGAGTGTGGGGCGTTTGCGGTCGAGGAGCGCATGCAATATGTCGGTAGAACGCGTGGACGCGAGGCGACAGTCTGTATGGTGTATTAGCGTGGGGGGTGGATGAGCCGGAGGCGCCGGCCAGTAATACGGTGATGCAGACCCATGAGCCTGCGTGCGGTCGGAGCTGGCACGGTAGCGCCCAAGGCATCTCCGAGCCTGGACCGTGCCCTGACCCGGTGCGTGACAAGCCGCGCCGTTCAGGGCGGGGAAGGATAGCGCGGACGACGTCGCCGTCCTTGGTGTTCAGGGTGGCGTCTGTTGCGGCTCGACATACTGGCGCACGATGGAAGTCGGCGCGAGCAATGTTCTAAGGGCGTGACACGCCCGGATGGCCTATGGATCGAACCGCGATGGCGGTCTGAAGCAGGAACCCGCCGAAGCGACTACGCGGGAGCTTGCTCATGCGTAGCACAGTAGGAATCGCCGGCCTTCAGGCGGGAAGGATGTCAAGTTGGAATATCACGACACGAGCCCGTCAGGAAAGAACCAGATGGGGTTGTCGGTGATCAATGGGCGAATTCGCCGGTATTTGACGAAGCGCTCCACACCCTGGCTGACAAGTGGTTTCAGCATCTGATTTGGATCACGCGAGCCGTGGATCGGCACGATCCACGGCTCTGCTTGCGAATTGTCCCTGGCTCATGGCATTGGAATGGGCCATTCGGGACCTATCAGGGAGTGTGACCCTGACTTCTGCGCTTCCCTGCCGCTTAACTCTCCGCTCTCCTGAACGTATATGCCGCACTCAGCCGCGGTCCTTCGGTAATACGAGGGTAGCAACCTTCTGTGTTGTGCAATGCCGATAAGGAGACTGGGGCTGATGCGTGGAGGCAGGAAGAGGGTACTGTTGGTTGCGGTGACACTGGGGTTCATAGGTCTGGGGGCTGACGTGGTAGTGGCGCTTTCCCCAGTGAATATCAGTCCGGGCTATCCGACCTCGCTCGACGACGCCTATCCTGTGCCCACCAATCAGGTGGTGATCCAATCAGCGCTGCGGCCTGACATCACGCGGAATGATTCTGGCTCAGAGAGTGGGCGTTTCCGGGCGACGCACGATCTGCGCTATGGGGCGACAGAGAATATGGAATTGACGGTCAGCGGGACCTCGCTCCGAGGCCCATTGACTCCTGGGACTATGGACGATCCCAGATCGATCCAGGTGGGAATTCTTGCGCGGTTTCGGAAGCAAGCCGAAGAGCGAGACCTGCTGCCTTCGATCAGCGTGCGCGTGTTAGGTGAGGTACCTTATGCGGGAGCACGCACGAATCCTGGATTGCGCGGGGCGTTAGTCACGTCCTGGAATCTGGGGAACCGGTGGTGGCTCCATGGCAATCTGGGATATGAGGTTGTGCCGTCGTTTCAACCGGGTCATTGGGTCCCGCATCGCTCAAGCATCATTTTCGTGAACCTGGGGTTTGTGAAGGCGCTCGATGAATCCTCTGCGATTGTCGGCGGCTTGCGGTTCCAGGAAGACCCGCTTAATTCGAAGAAGCAGGTAGCCAGTCCGGAGCTGGGGTATGTGCTGGCCTTGGACAAGCACTGGTTGCTTTCAGTGAGTGCCTCCCGCGATTTCCTTGGATCTGTCGGGCAAGCGGCGTTTCGTGGGTCAGTGGGAGTGACGTATGCCTTCTAACGGGGAAGGAGGGCTGGTGGTGGAGCAGGTGGCAGACTGGCAAGAACCGCTGGTGCAACGGGCCGAACAGTGTGCGAGGTCGATCACGTATGTGGCGGGAGAATTGATACGCGAACGCTTTCTGCTTGGCGGCATCGTCGTTGAAGCGTTGGAGCGGAGCCAGTTTGGAGATGCGGTGATTGTGAAGATGGCACACCGCATGTCCACTGCGGTAGGGAAGTGTATTCGTCCTCACACGTTGTATGAGTCCGCCAGGATCTACAACGCCTTCGAGGGACAGTGGGAGCGAATTGAGGCTCTGCGCGATCAACTGAGCTTTCCGCTTTCCTATAGTTATCTCGTCCGATTCTGTCTGCCCGCATTGACGCGGGATACTGCTTGGAATGCTCAACAGGTGGCGTATTCTAACGAGTTCGAATTGCGTGGCTTCGAGACTGCGGTCTTGCGTATCGAGGAGCGCGTCCAGGCCCATCGTACGCGGCAGCAGGGTGTTGACGCGGAAAGACCGGTCGATCTGGAAACCGAAGGCTTCATCGTGGCCTGTTCGCGATCGCCAGAGTTTCAGGGAATGGCCGTCAGAACCATCCTGCGGCGTCTCGAAACGTTGTGCGAGGCGTTGGAATGGAAGGTGCACCAGCGAGGCCTCGAATTGGAGGAGCTACGCGCCTCGCGGGAGGCGATCGTGAGGATCGCCTCTAAGATGGCGACTCTCGACCGGCTGATCCAAGCCGCGGTCATGGGGACAGTGGAACCAGACGGTAACACCTGTTTGTTGGGATAAAACGAGGAGCGTCACCGATGGGACTGTATGGAAACTTACTGAAGCCGTGTCCTCATTGCAATGGGGAATTGTTTGGGTATCGTTCCCATGATGGCGACGAATTCATGGATAGCTGTCTTCATCAGTGTCTTCAGTGCGCTCGGTTATTCCAACGATCGACCGACGGGTCCTTCCGAGTCTGGGCTGGACGCGTGGCTCCTGGCGATCTGATCGCCTCCTGATCTGCTTGCGTCCCCTCGTGCCTACTTCGTCGCGTCGACGAGGTCCCCTTCGACATCCTGCATCTTCTGTTCGTCCGCGAGACACCGTGGCAGTCGGTAATACCAAGGATGAGCCTGGCCATTCGGGAGCCATGGTGAAAGGGGGAAGTATGACAGGGGGACGGCCGACTTACATGTCGTGGGCCGGTCTGGCCTGTGTGGGACTGCTGACCGTCGGGGGCTGTACCACGAGACCTGCCGTGCCGCCAACAATGTCAGATCCAACGCGACTTTGCGGACAGGGCTACACCTTTCCGACAACGGTGGTCTCGGTCCAATCTGGTCCGCAATGGCTGCTGTCTCGTCCGATGGGATGTCCAGAACCGACGCCGCTCACGCAGGTACCTAACAAGCCGACGGTGGCGGATCTCCCGCCGAAACCGATCAAAGCAGGGATCCATCGGCTACAGGGGTTGCCGACGTTTTCGTCGGGCACACTGGCAGCTCGTCCGGGTGACATGTCCCGCGCTCCGGGAAGCAGTCCGGACAAGGCTGTGATTCCTGGTCCCACCGGAAGCCCGACCACGGTCGTGTGCCGTCGCGAGCCTGAGGTACGGCACCGAAGGGTCTCGTTCGCAATGGGGTCGGCCGACCTGTCAGAGCGTGCGCAACGGGACTTAACGGAACTACGCATCGAGGAGATCCTCTATCTGCGGGTGGAGGGATACACTGATCCGACGGGATCTCGGGAGACAAACCAGGAACTCGGGATGGCGCGGGCAGAGGCGGTGGCGAAGGTGCTGCAGGCGCGCGTCAAGGGGCCGGTTCAGGTGGAAGTGGTCGGTCGAGGAGGCTGCTGTTTCCTGCCGAACCACGCGGAGAGTCGACGCGTGGAGGTCATGATGCTGTTGCAAGGCAGGTGTGCAGATTCCTCCGAGGTTGAGCGGCGATCGGAAGCACCTCCGGTAACACCTGTGGTGTCAGCTGGTGCCACTCACGACTCAGGGAAACCATAATGAGAAGCTGGAGAGGAGCATGACAATGCTGGAATGAACTGAGGGCGGTCATTCGGTTGGGCAACCGCAGTCTTCTGAACTGTGAACGACGAGCCAGAGGAGGGGCTTGAGTATGGGCGATGGCTTAAGGAAAGTGGCCGGAGACATTTGGCGAATGAGTCTTCTGTTGGGGCTCATGGTGCTGGCATCGTTTGTGGTGCTGGCCGTGCCCGCGTTCGCGGGTGCGGATGCGACGTTTGGCCCCTTGGTCACGTTGTTGACCAACTATATGCAGGGGTCGCTTGGGACGTTGTTGGCCCTGGTCGCGGGAGCGATCGGCTTGGGATCGGCGATGGCGGGCCGTTGGGCCGGCATGTTCACCGGGTTCGGTGTGGCTGCCGCCGCCTTTTATATCCCCAACATCATCCCGACCATTACCACGGGACTGATGTAAGCGCGCGTTGCAGGTAAGGCGTCGTGACGGCGGGGCTGATCAGCGCCCCGCCGTCACAAGGGAGTAGGAGAGGGACTGATGAACGGCACATTTATTCCACGATATCTCGATAGCCTGCCCCAGATCTTCTGGTGGGAGATTGATGAGTTGGCCGTGCTTTTTGTGTGCATCTTTCTCGGCATTGTCACGAAGTTCCTGACCTACCTGATTGTGGTCGGGATCGTGAGCACGTTGGTGTTGTCGAAAATGAAGAACGGGAAGTCCGAGGGATTCCTCTTCCATTGGGCCTATTGGTCTGGTGTGCCCACGTTTCAACTGACAGGGGCACCGCACGGAACCACCCGAGAGATGATGGAGTAACGACGATGACAATCGAGTTGTGGAAATCCAAATTGCATAACGCCCAGGTTTTAAATCTTGTGTTCGCGGCCCTGGCCATCGTTCTCGCTGTGGCGTTGGTGGTGAATGGATTCTTTCGGCAGAACGTCGCGGTGCACGTGGTGCCGATCAACCCGACCCAGGAATATTGGGCGAATGCGATGGGTGGCGACGAGTATTACAAAAAGTCCATTGCCATGGCCATGTTGCCGTGGATTGCCAATGTCACGCCCGCCTCTGTTGATTTTCACCATCGTCAGCTCCTGCAGTGGGTTCCATCGAGCCACTATGGGCTGATGTCCGAGTCTCTTGGAGCGGAAGCCGTGTACGTGAAGACCAACAATCTCAGTCGGGTGTTTTTCGTGACAGCCAGCCGCGTGGACGGGGATATGGCCGTGTTCGAGGGGATCGAGCGCCGATTTGTGGGGAAGAGTGAGATTCGGGAAGAGGAGCGGGAGTACCGCATTTCGATGCGATGGGAGCAAGGGAGGCCGTGGGTGGTCGGGCTCTCAGCGGTTCATTTGGATCGTTCGCTGCAGGATGGTCAATCAGATCCGGCAAAGGGGTAAGGGGAGACGTATGACATCCAGCGTGTATCGAGACACAAAGCACCGGGCGATGGCGATGTGCGTCCTTGGCCTGCTGTTGTGCTTATCCAGGGCCGGGTCAGCAGGAGCGGCGGTGGTGGTGGGTGATGAAGGTTCGACGCCTCTCACGTTGTCCGGAAGGGATTTGAACGTGCTGACGTTTCCCGCGCCGATCACCATGGCGACGAGCTCTAGGGCGGATCTCAAGGCCAAACCGGAAGGGCGCAACCTGATCGTCCAGGTCAAGACCGGCCCGGCCGATCTGGTCGTGATGGCCGGTGAGCAAACCTACGTCTTCGAAGTTGTGGTGAGCGCGTCGCTCGGTGCGCAGACAGTCAATATTGAGGATAGGCGCGCGGGGACTGTGCCCTATGATTCGGATCCTGCCCGCCAAGCCGGGGACTATGTGGATGGGCTACTCGACACACTGCAGATGGCTGCGCGTGGCGCGTTGCCCAAGGGGTATCGGCAGACGACGATGACCGAAGAACGATATCCGAAGTGGCTTGAGCTGAAAGTGGTGCAGGGAGTCGAGTATCGAGGGCCGAAGTACCGGGTGATTGTGTATCGATTGGTGAATACCTCGGGACAAAAATACACGTTGCGGGAACAGGAATTCCTGACTGGGACTCAAAAAGCGATCGCCTTAAATCGCGAGGTGGTCGAGTCAGGCGAAGAAGTGGTGGTGTATCTGCTGGATGACGCTCCGCCTGAACCACCCAAACCCAAGCCGGAGCAGAAAGTGGATCCAGACGCAAAGGGCTAACCTCAGACCGGAGACCTAGGATGGCATCGATTAAACCGACGGAGAGCGCGATTCTCAACCCTGGCGACCCGATTCGGCCAGAGAAACCGGCCCCTTCAAAGCTGTTGGCGGGAGTTGTCCTGGTGGGTGGATTCATCGTCCTGAGCATGGTGCTGCAGCAATTCCGAGGCAATCAACCAGGGATTGTCCGTGGCAAGTCTCCCGTCAAGACCGTGTCGATCAATCGTGAGGCGACGGACAAAGAAATCTATATGAAGGACGCAGGGGCCAGGATTGAGGCGTTGGAGCAGCAGCGGGACCAAATGCGTAGACTGTTGGAGCAGGATGGGCGAGACAAGACAGAAATGAAGACACAGTTGAGCGATCTGCAAAAGCGGATTGAGTCGGTGGCGCGTTCTGGTGGTGGGGCCTTAGCCGGGACGAAGAGTGGCGCCTTGCCCCCGCTGCCTCCTCCGCTCAGTGCCAATCCCTTGGGTGGAGCGAGCGCGACGCCCGTCTCGACCATGCCAGTGCCGAAGGGGCCCATTCCCGTGCAAAGCGCCCCGAAACCGACAGGCGGGGCGCTTCCTGCTCCTGGGGTTGCGGGCGGGGCGACCGAGGCGTTTCAGGTGTTTCGGCCAGAGACAGTGCCTGGCGCCAAAAAGCACGAAAAGAAACTATGGCTGAACACGGGGACGATTATCCCGGTCAAGTTACTCTCCGGCATGGATGCGCCGGCTCGTTCGACGGGGGCGCAGGGCGGGGGGGCCGCTGTAAACAGTCCCTACCCGGTGCTCATGATGGTGCGCGACATCATGAAGCTTCCAAATGAGGCGAGGATTGATGCGAAGGATTGTTTCCTGGTGGGAGAAGGCTTGGGAGATTTGTCATCGGAACGCGTAATGATTCGCGGCAACGCCATCTCGTGCGTGAAAAAGAACGGGGAGGCGGTCGATATCGAATTGAAAGGGTTTGTCAGTGGGGAAGATGGCAAACAGGGGATGCGTGGGCGGGTGGTCTTGAAAGAAGGGGCATTGTTGGGCCGCACGCTGCTTGCTGGGTTTGTGTCCGGCATCTCGCGGGCCTTCATGCCCTATCAGTCCGGATTTTTCGTTGCCCAAAGCCCGAGCCAAGCCTTCAACTTACCGCCGGCCGGGCCGGTGGCAATGTCGGGGATGGCTGGTGGCGCCGGTCGCGCCGCGGAGTTGTTGGCTCGTCATTACAGCATGATGGCGGCTTCCATTTTCCCGGTGATCGAAATCGACGCGCAGCGGGAAGTGGATTTTATCGTGGGAACGGGACGCGAGTTGGAGGGGTTCTTCCAGTAATTCAAAAGAGGGCATGTTGCGATGAAACAATCTTATCAGCAGCTAATGGCGGGCATGTTGTGTGCGATATGTGTGTCGGTGGTGTGTGAGCCTGATTTGAGAGCCGAACCGGATGATACAGTGATGCCCATCAAAACGGTGATCGAACAGAAGTTTCCCGGCATGAAAGTGCTGCGAGTGTCCAAGATGGAAATCCCAGGGTGGCTTTTGGTAGAGAGCGACAGTGACCGAGTGGAAAACTTCATGTACGTGCATGACTCCGGGAGATACGTGCTCTCCGGGGCACTCTTCGATATCGAGATGGGCCGGAATGTGACGCAAGAGCATGTGAGGGATCGTCAACAGGCGCTGCTGGCCGGGATGGATGCGTCGAAGACCATCCTACTGTCTCCGATGCAACCGAAGTTGGATCGCCCGCTGCTGGTCTTCGACGATCCAGACTGTAGGTTCTGCCAGCAGTTTCATCCGGAGGTGCAAAAGCTCGTCGAGGCAGGAGTTCCGGTAGCCGTGGTGCTGTATCCGCTCATGCGGACGCATCCGGATGCGTATCGCAAGTCCGTCGCCATTTGGTGTGCTTCCGACCAAGCTGAGGCGCTGGGGCGGGCCCTGATGTCAAAGCCGGTGGTGGGGGAAGCGGGGTCTTGCAGTCATCCGATCGACGACAACATCAAATTGGGGAAGCGGCTGGGGGTGCATTCCACTCCGATGGTGTTCTTGCCGAACGGTCAATCGTTTGCCGGTTATCGTCCTGCCAGTGAAGTGTTGGCGCTATTGCAGCTGGAGATGGAGCAAAAGTAGGGAATACGGTCGGGGCGGATTCTCAAGGAGGCAGACCACATGATGTCTGGGTTTATGAGGCGCTGTATCACGCAAGGCGGTTCATGGCACGGCTTGGGCCCTGGGGCAGCTATGAGCCTGTGTGTCCTCTTCGCAGGCTGTGGCGGCTATGAATCCAATTTCAGTTGTAAGGGGTATCCAGATCAAGCGACGTGTGAATCAGTCTCCGAAGCCTACGAGAAGCGCTTCGCTGCCGGCCAGAAGGTGACGCAATACACGAAAGACCAAAAGGACGCCTCACACGACACCAGCGGTAATTCAGGGCCTGGTCAGGCCCCGTCTCCGATGGTCTTCAGCGGCAAACCGGACAGTGCTGTAGGTAAGCCGGTGATCACGCCGGCCTCGGCCCTCCGTGTTACGGTATTTCCCTGGAAGGATACGAAAAAACGCCTCCACGATCAGTCGCGTCACTATCTCATCGTCGACGAACCGGACTTTATTTTCGGGCATATGACGCAGGGTGTGAGTCCCGGATCGAGTTCGTGGCATGGAAAAGATTTGTATCCGAGAATGGGGCGGATGGTCGAGAAACGAGACGGAAAGAGGAACTCCAGTGGGAACGCGGCGGTGAACGCCATGACGGAGAACATTCCGGAAGCAGGGCAGCGCGCGGCGCCGATGCCCGTGAATCCTCTTGGTTCTGGCGGCATCATGCCGCAGGGCTTTCCGCAGCTTCCCCAGTCCGGGGGAGCAGCCAATTACCTGACCGATGATGGCCAGTTGCCACCCCAGTAGTGGAAGGACCCCAGAGGAGCGAATATGTCGACGATCCTTGAGTGGAAGGCAAAGCAGCTGGTCGAGCGGACGGCCATCAGTGATTGGTTGCCCTATGAGGCTTGGGATGACACCAACCAGGTCTATCGCTTGGATGATGGGCGCATCGGTGTGGTGTTTGCCAGCAAGCCTCTACTGGGGTTGTCGGAAGAGTCTATTCAGAAGCTGACGAATCTCTTCGAGTCAGACCTGCCGATCGGAACCACGTTTCAATTCATGCTGCATGCATCTCCCATCATCGAGCCTTATCTGGACCATCACGTTGTGCTGGCGCAACGGGGGCAGGCAGGGGAACGCTATGTGGCCGATGCGCGGAAGACCGCAGAGTTCTATCTGCATGCTCGAGACACACAGCTGACGTCCAATCCACCGTTACGCCCCCGAGATTTCACCGTGTATGTATCCGTGGCCTTCCCGACCCAGGAGACGACCGCGCAGGGGTGGGAAGATGAGCGGATACATCAAGCGGTGTCGGGCATCGAGGGACAGTTGAACACCTTGGGATTGCTGCCTGAGCGGGTAGGGCCACTGCAATTGTTGAATGTCCTGCATGTGCTGCTGAACCCGGGCCACAGCTGGGAGAGTCGGCCGCCGGCGTACAGCGATCAACTGCCGATACGGGATCAGGCGGTCCGTCTCGATACGACGGCCACGCTCCGCACCAAGATGATTGAACTGGACGGGAAGTTTCTCAAGACGCTCACCGTACAGTCATGGCCTGTACAGTGGCATGGCGGCAACAATCGCGAATTGATCGGGAGCCTGGTCCGGTTCACCGATCAAATCACCTGTCCGTTTTTCCTGACGTTGAATGTCTTGAAATTTGATCAGGGCAAAGCGAAAGGCAAGTTGCGAAAGAAGCACGTCGTAATCAACCAGCAAGCCAGTGGGTTTCTTCTGGGTCTGATTCCCTCCCTCAGGTTCAAATTGGACCATTTCAACGGTGTGCAAGCGCAACTGGAAAACGGAAGACAGCTCATCGGATCCTACTTCCAAGTCGTCCTGTATGGGGACACCCCGCGTCACGTGGAGGAGCAGACAGGGACTCTTCGAGCCCTATATCGTGCCAAGGATATCACTCTGCAGGAAGATCACTTCATCGGGTGGAAAATATTCATGACGGGGTTACCCCTCGGCTTACCATCGGATGACAAAGCCCTCATCGACGGACTCAGACGCATGAAGACCTACCACACCGAGGTCCCGGCGCATATTTGCCCTATCGTGGCGGATTGGAAGGGGGGCGGCGCTCCGGTGGTGCTGCTGACATCTCGGTCAGGTCAACTTATCACCATGGATGTCTTTGCCAATCAACAGACGAATTACAACATGGCTATCGCGGCGACGTCGGGGGCAGGTAAATCGTTCTTCATGAACAATTGGATCAAGAGCTACTTGGGCATTGGTGGCCAGGTGTGGGTCATCGATGCAGGCTTCAGCTACGTCAAACTTGTGGAGTTGCTCAAGGGGCAATACATCCAGTACGGAGCCAACGCTCAACGCCTCTGTTTCAATCCGTTCAGCAAGCTGGTGCACTGGGGGAGCAGTGCTGGAGGCGATGACGATCCGAGTGACCGCGCGGACGAATTGGCGACGCTCAAAGCGCTGCATGCGCAAATGGCTTCCCCCTCGCGTCCGCTGTCCGATGTCGAGCTCTCGTTCATCGAAGAAGCGATCATGCGTGTGCTTGAGGTGGAAGGGCGTGAGGGCTGTCCGGATTCGGTGCACCGAGTGTTGAGGGGCATGACGGATCCTCGGGCCAGAGACCTGGCGCGCGTGTTGGCGTCCTACGCGAAGGGCGGCATGTACTCCCATCTCTTCAACGGCACGAACAACGTCAATTTCGAGAACGACTTCGTGGTGCTTGAGCTTGATGGGTTGAACGAGCAGAAGCAGTTGCGATCGGTGATCCTCCTACAGATGCAGATGAATATTCAGGCGGTGATGTACAAAAAAGAGAACCGCGGGCGGCGGAAATTCGTCATTCTGGATGAGGCGTGGGATTTGTTGTCCCAGGGAGGCAATACCGCGGCCTTTTTCGAGACCGGCGCGCGCCGAGTCCGGAAGTCGGGTGGCTCCATGATCACCATCACGCAGGGCATCAACGACTACTACGACAAGATGCGGGATGTGGGGCGTTATTTGCTCGAAAATGCGGAGTTTGTGGGACTGCTCAAACAAAAGACCGAGAGCATCGCGGCGTTTCGGAACAATGGGCGCATTGTGTTGTCGGAGATGGAATACCGACTCCTGTCCTCTGTTACAAAAACCACGGAGTACTCAGAGATTTTCATGATCACCCCATTTGGGCGAGGCATTTGCAGACTGACTGTACCACGGGAAACGCAGTTGTTGTTTACGACGAATCCGGATGAGCTGGCGCTGATTGATCGGGTGAGGAAAGAGGGGTCAAAGGAGCTCTCCATCGATGAAGCCATTCAATGCATTATCGCTGCTGAACGTGCTCAAGCGGGCGCCGACAATCCTCGAGTGGCTTGATCGGCATCGGTGGGTGCATGTGGGGTTGATGCTGTTCTGCGGGACGATCATTGCTGCCGGCGTCATTGCGCCCTGGTATGAAGTTGCCGCTCGCATGAGCGGGAGTTGGCCCCACCATAATTTCTTCCTCATTCAAAAAGGTCAATCCGTGGGGCGAGGGAGTCTTGTGGCGTTCATCATGCAGCAAGACTATGCGGAACGTGTCCAGCCGGGCCGCTTACACCGTGACTACGCGGACGTGGGAAAGCGGTGGATGAAGCGCATAGTCGGAGTGCCGGGTGACCACATTCTGGTCAAAGACAATGAAGTCTATATCAACGGACAATCGGTGGGGCGGGGAATCGGAATCGATCGCTACGGGCAACGGATCGACCTAGCCACGTTCCCGGAGACTATTCCCGAAGGGCAATACTATGTGGCGCTGCCACACCCGCGATCGTTTGACTCTCGCTACTATGGCCTGATTCGGCAGGCGGATATTCTCGGTACGGTGACCCCGCTCATCTAGCGAGGTCGGTAATACTCCATACAGACATTCTGATATGGAGGTACCGTGAACGGATCGAGTGTTATCGCCTGTATGGCAGTGACCGTAGTGCTCTCCCTCCTGAGCATCGGATCCCCCGCGCTCTCTGAATCGACAGGCCGCCCGAGTAAACCGTCCCCTGAGGAAATGGCTCAGGACATCGCAAGGTACTCGCGCCAGGCGTTACGGCAGGGGCGCCCCCAGGAATCGCCGAAAGAGATGCGTCGCGACGGACTCTACCTTCTGCTCTCCTTCTCGTTACCGGACGACACCCTCAAAGACTACCTGCGGGAAGCCAAACTGCTTGGCGCGAAGGTGCTGCTGCGCGGACTGGTACAGGAGTCGTTCAAGGTTACGCAGGATCGGATTAAGCGGGTGCTCTTCACCGGGGAACGCCCGGATGACTCCCTGCTGGTCGGAATCGGGATCGATCCGGTGATCTACCGGACAGTCGGTGCAGGAGAGGTTCCGGCCCTAGTGTTCGTGAAGGACGAGAAGTTCATGGTTGCGAGTGGGGCATCCTCGGTCGCACATCTCCTGGCGCTGTTGTCACAGGAGCAGGCGAGGTTGAAGCCATGGGGTGAATGGTTCGAGCGCCGGCATCGAGGGTTTCTCCAGGGGGGACCGACTGAAGAAGCTCCGCCACTGCTTCCGACCATCGAACGGAGTGTGAAGGTGTGGGCCGACGCACGTGGAGCCGACATTGCGGAGCGGGACATGATTGATGTGATGAAGGAGCGAGTGGCGAACGCAAATTGGCCGGACATTCAACGCCGTTCCGGCGATGCCCTCAAACGGCATTTCGCCAAGGGGCCAGGGCTGGCCCTACCGCATGTCGAAGAGGCCAGAGTGGCGTTCGTCGATCCGACCGTCGAGTACCCCGAGGATATCAAGGATCCCACCACGGGCACGGTGCTGATCAAGTCCGGCACGAAGATCAACCCCTTCGACAAGGTGCGGTGGATTCGAACCCTCGTGTTTTTTGACGGCACCAGTCCCGCACAGATGGGTTGGGTGCAACAATATTTGAGGGAGCATGACCCTAAGTTCGTGAAACTCATCATCTCTGACGGCGACGTGCAGAAAGTAATGGAGCAACTCCATCAACGTGTCTATTGGGCGAATCCTCTGCTCGTCAGCCGCATGGGGGTCGGAGCGGTGCCCAGTGTGGTCTCTCAGCTAGGCCGAAATCTGCGGGTGGAGGAGGTGGCGATTCATGACTAGGTCCTCGATGCGAGGGATCCGGCAGGTGTTCTTGCTGGTCTGCCTGAGTTGTGTGCTGATCGGCGTGGCGACGCTGTGGCCGTCTGGGACGGCAGAGGCCGTGTGCACAATCGGAAACCCTGTGTTGGCGAATAGTCTCGCGACGACGTGTTGGGAATGTATGTTTCCTATCTCTCTCAGCGGAGTCACGTTGTTTAACCCGGGAGAAGACTTTACCGCCCCGGCCGTCGGTCCAGGCCGCGCCCCTTTTCCCCCGCAGTTGTGCGGGTGCGTTTGTCTTGGGCCTATCTGCATTCCTGGGTTACCGCTGGGGATCTGGGAACCGAAGAATCTGGTCGAGGCGGTACACGATCCCCTGTGTTTCCCGACGCTCGGCGTGTCCTTGGCCGGGGGCTTCAGTTACATCGGGCGAGGCATGGCTACGACGCAGATGGACTCCGAACTCAATTACGCATTTTTTCATGTGCATTATTTCATTTTTCCCCTGTGGGCCATCGTCGGCATCGGATTGGACATCGCATGTCTGAATCCTACCGGGATCGCAGACGAGATCGATTTGGCGTATGCCTCCGAGATCGATCCCTTGTGGGACGATGATCTGATTTCACTCATCCTCTTTCCAGAGGCCTTGGTCCTGGCCAATCCGGTGTCGTTAGCAGCCTGTGCTGCCGATTCCGTGGCCGCAGCGGTTGGCTTCCCGATCGATCCGCTGTTCTGGTGTGCCGGGAGCTTTGGATTCATGTATCCGCCGACCGGGCATGTCTCGGGAGCGAGTGGAGACCTCAAGCCGGCCGCACTGTCGATGACACGGTTATTAGCCAAACTGGCCCGTGCGGGGACAGAGTTTTGGACGTCCGCCAATGGCCCGTTGTTGTGTGACGACGTTACGACAGCTCTCATTGTGAAAAGCCAGTACAAGTTTCAATTACTGTGGCCTATTCCGAACACCGGAATTCCTCCGCCGTGCTGTCAGCCTCTGGGGCGGACACTCATGATGTGGGGGCTCGGCAAAATCGTGCCGGCCGTTGGCGAGGACTTTGTGTGGCTGCTATGGAAACGACAAAACTGTTGCTTGCTCTAGCGTGGTGCTCTGTGAGCGTCTGCTCGATGGGGGGGCCGACCGGTGTTGCGAGGGCCGCTGATCCTCCCGGCTCTAAGACGTTTATCGATCATCCCAGGCAGGGATGGTTCTTTTATCAAGACCCTCCAGCCGAGGCTGAGGAGGACGCGGAAGAGAGTCCTGTATCCGTCACGATTGACGGCTTACCCCCTGGGGCTTGGCTGGAGCCGTCGAAATACCGGACGTGGTTCAAGGGGCTTGCGATGGATGGAGTCAAGTTAACCGCCCTCCCGGTGACGGTGTTGCGGGAGCTGGTGTCGGCCAAAAAGGAACGCGCGTTGGACGATCCCTCGGTGGAGAATGTGACGAGTTACATCAAAGTCCAAAAGGAAGCGTATGACCGCTCGCAACGCTTCACCGATGCCTGGCAGATCGCCATGTACACGGACCCCAAGCTCGACTATGCGTCGCAACATCCCACGTCCACCTATGGGCATAGCGTCGAATCCGAGATCAAGCGAAACACCGAAGAGCAGCTGCTGGCAGGCACAGCCGACCGGGTCGGACTGTTCTTCTTCTTCACCTCTACCTGTCCGTTTTGTCAAGAACAGTCCAAGGTATTGAAGGTCTTCGCCGATACCTACGGACTAACGGTGAAACCTGTGTCGCTGGATGGGGTGGGATTGCCGGAGTACCCGCAACCCGCCATCAACAACGGCATGGCGGAAAACGTGGGCGTGCATATGGTGCCCATGATTTATCTCGCGATTCCCGAGGAAAACTTCTTAAAGCCACTCGGGGCCGGACTGATGACGAATGCGGATCTACGCGAGCGATTGCTGGTCCTGTTGCGGAATCGAGGATTGTTGGGCGAGCGACCGTCTCATGGATAGAGGACACACGATGCGATGCAAACGGATTCTGGTTGGACTGTGTATGTGGGCCGTACTGGCCTGGCCTCCCCTGGTGCAGGCGCAATCGATGAATGATGCCCTCACGAACATGTTCAGCTCGTGGGGTGTCGGGATCACGAGTCCTCCCGGTGCCTACGAGAGTCAACGTCGAGGTTACTTCAGCGGCGGTGGGGTCTCGGTTCGTTTGTGGCAGGACCCGATGCGGCTGTGGTCGATTGCCCCTCCGCGATTGAGCGTGGGCTGCCAAGGCATCGATGTGTATCTGGGCTCCTTTTCCTACGGCAAGCTGGATCGGTACGTCCAGTTGCTGCAGCAAATCGGGACCGGGGCCGTCTTGGGGTACGCGTTCCAGCTGGCGATGAAAGCCATCTGTGAAGACTGCGCGGACGTGCTCAATAAGATCGAAGCCGCTGCCAGAGCACTCAACGCCGCGGGACGGATCCAACCCTGTCAAACGGGGATTGAATTGGGTAAGGCGCTGGCCGGGAACGAAGCATCGAAACAGAAGCTTGCGAGTCGGTTCGGCGATGCCTGGCAGAAGATGAAGGAGGCGGGGGGCGCCATCGGAGACGTGTTTGAAGACCGGGATGCGGTCAAGAATCAGTCGAATGCGGATGCCGCCTCAGCTCTGAAGGGCACGGAATACGATGTGACGGGCAATCTGGTGTGGGATGTTCTGACGCAGGCCGGCCTGGATCAGAATCTCATTGTCATGGTGATGTCGGTCACAGGTACCATCATTGTCGGGAACGACGGCGATGTTCAAACCCGCGATCCGACGATGACGTTCGAACAGCTGGTCGACAGCCATTTGGGGGACGTGGTCAAAATATTTAATTGCGGGGGCGATTCCGAATGTTTGAACCCCACGATTACGGATGCGACCGATATCGAAGGATTCGAAAGTCGTGTGTATACGTCGATGAGTAACCTCATCGAAGACCTCTACTCGGGCTCTGCAATCAGTGCGGCGGATCAACAAATCATCAACATGACCCCGGTCCCGATTCTGACCATGCTCGCTGATTATGGGCGGCCACGGGATGTCGGCAATCAGATTGCGCGCTTGTCATCAGAAGTGGTGGCTGCAGACATGGGATATCAATGGGTGAAATGGGCGGCCACCGAAACATCCCGGAACGTCAGCTATATCCAAAAGGTCAAACCAGAATGGCCGGGCAATCTGCAAGATTTTCAGGGGCGGCTGCATCAAGTTCTGAGGGGGGCCAGTGACAGTCTCGCAAAGCGGCAACGCATGGTGAATAACATCAACCAGCTCATGCAGTTGACGAAGACGCAGGGCGAAATGCGATCGCTGCGGTAGTCGTCGGAGGAAGCCTGATTGCGATGTGAGGGGAGAGGATAGCGGACCATGTGGACGATCTATACCTTCGGCAATGGCGATGTGTTGACCCAGATTCTGCTGGGCATCCGGATCATGATGACCACCGGACGATTCGAAAGTCTCATGGAGCTCGCGCTCCTGGTCTTTGCGATGTTCGGACTCGTCTATTTTGTGTTCAATCGGCGGTTCTTGGTCCCGCTGGTCGTTGGGGCCTTTTTCATTCTCTTTGTCAGCGTTCGAATCACGGTGGATGTGTCCGTAGAAGACCAAGTCAACCCCGATGTTCCCGATCAAATCGTCAACAATGTCCCGCTGGCGATCGCGTTGCCGGCATACATCTCGGGGCAAGTGGGGTATTACACCACCCAGCTCGTCGAAGCGTCCTTTCCGATGCCCGTCCAATATACCCAGGGACAAACATCATTCAATCGCCCGTTATTCGATCTGCAGAAGGTGCTGAATGCGAGACTGCAAGACTCGGATCTGGCTCGCAATACGGATACTTATTTTATGATGTGCGTGTTTCGGGAGGTTGGACTGCTACAGAAGAACCTCGGCACGCTGAGAAATTCTCCGAATCTGCTCAATGATGTCGGAGCCATGAACAATGCACTGACGGCGCTCGGGTATACGGGTGGTACATTGGAGGCTGCGCCGCGGGTCTGTCCGGATTTCTATAGTTCGCTTATCCTCCCAGGATACAACAGCGGCCAGCCTGACTACGAAGGGGCGATGCGGCATTTGCGGACGCAGTTGCAGCTCGATCCGGCCACCGGCAATGAGGAAGGGCTCACCGAGGATATTCGAGCGAATCTCTTGCTGTCCGTCGGGCAATCGGCTCGAGACATGATCAACAATGTGCTGCTCATTCATGCGTGGAAAAATGCCGAATCCGCCGATGCCAAACGTCGCGCGGCAACTGCGGACACCGTGCTGTTGCAGCAGGAGGCGATCCAGAAGGATCTGAAGTTCCAAAGCTACTCGAAGTCCTATGTCGCGCAGAAGGTCGTGCCGTTATTACGGACCATCGTGGAAGGGGTGGTGTACATCATGACCCCGTTCCTTCTGGTGCTCGCCATTTCGCCCGGCATGTCCCGGCTGATGGGCACCTACTGGCGGCTGTTCATGTGGCTGCAGACCTGGTCGCCTCTGTATGCAGTACTGAATTTCGTCATGTTCTGGGAAGCGCGGAGCCGGCTGGGCGCGATCTTGAGTTCAAACGGAGTGGGGCAGTCCGTCAACTATGCGACGTTGGACCGAATCAACGAACATGTCGCCATGCTGAACTCCACGGCTGCCGATTATGTGTGGCTCGTGCCGGCGATCGGGTTTGGACTGATGTGGGGTGGCAGCCAGGTGTTGGGATCGATCCTGGCGGGATCGCGAACGGCGGAAACTGTCGCTGGGCAAGTGGGCGGGCAGTTCTCTCGTGGGCTTGGTGCCAATTTGGAGGAAGGGCCCTCCTATCGACACGAACAGCGCGGCGCCCAGTTCGGTGAGATGATTGGCCATGACGTCGAGCCGCAGATGACCGTGCCGGCCGGCCCCGGCGGATTTCGTGTCGATAGTCAATCCGGAGCGAGTGAGATTCACGACTCCCAGGGTGGCATCACCAGTATCGGCGCGAATGGTATTCAAAACTACAAAGGCCCAGAAGGGCAGTATGCCATGGATTCGAAGGGGCACCTCCTGAGTGGGGTATTCCGTCACAAGATGACCGATCCTCAGTCCGGGAAGCAGGTCGATGCACAAACCTCGGTGTTCGGGTCGATGGTGGAGCATCGTTTCGATACGATGGGTGAGGACGGCGCCAGAAAGAGCGTGCTCGTACAGGAAAATCAGGACACCGGAGAACTCGTGGCGCGTACGGAACAATCTGTTCGGAAAGGCTTGTCCGAGACGCGTACGATTGCCGACGATGGAAGTCAGAGTTTCTCACGATCTGGGAATGTCCCGCTGTTTCTGGAAGTCGCGGGCGAGACACGTCCCGATGCCGGATTTGTCCAGATGATGGGGGAGCGTGGGCCAGGAGAGCGGGCAGACACCATCACGCAGTCGATGTTTCAGAGCACGATGGGGGCGAAGCAATCGTATACCGGCCGGTTGGTCGAACGGGATGGACAGTTTCATTTTCTGGCGACCGAGGGCGGGGCGATCCGAGGATTTGACAACAAGGATACGGAAGCCGGCGTCCACAGGGAATCGTTCGTCTCCCCTGACGGCTCCAATTATTTTGTGGAGACTGGGCAAGCGCAACAGATGGTCTTGGGGAAGGATGGCGTGACTCGGCCGATGGAGGGATATGTCAGGGCCTTTGGGTCAGTCGATCGCTCGGACCCTGCCCATCCGCGAGACATCTACTCCAGTTACAGTCTGACCAGTGATGAGGGTGGGCACGCGCACACGGTGACGGGGACATTAGGCACCGATGCATCAGGGCGGCAGTTCCTGGTGGAAGCCACGGAACACTTCGAGTCAGGCACGAGCGGCGTCGCTCACGACACCCAGACAGTCGGCTCGTATACCCTGAGCGGCACGTTCACGGCATTGAGCCATGGGGAAGCCAATCAACCTGGAGTGCCGACAGCCTTCTTCGGCTCGGCGATCGACAATAGCAAGCCAGGGTCGCCGGCGTTTCAAGCCAATGCGCTGCTATACGACGGCCAGGTAAGCTTCTTTGATGGGCGAGAGGGAGGGACCAAGAGTATTTCCGGGGAACGTAATCTGACGGATGGCACGCATTTGTCAGGTCAGTTCACCCAATTGAATACGATGGGACAGGACGGCCATCAAATCGAGATGTTTCATGGATATGCTCAGCAACCTGGAGCACCGGCCCGTGATGTAACAGGGCTGATTGATAATGGCAACCTTGTGGCGTTTAATGGCACCTCTGGGTCTCACGCCAGAGACATTGTCGAAAAAGGATCTGGGGTGTCTGGTCGGCAATATGGGTTCCAAGATACCCTGATGGCTCCAGGGGGCACACATTCCGTAAGCACCTTTGAGGGCGTGTCTGTGGACGCCCAGGGGCGAGCCTTCAAAAACTCGTCAGTTGAGTTGGATGGGGTCCGTGTGTATAGCGATCAGATGAGAGGATCGCGCCAGATGACCGTGGAATTCGAGCAGTCCCTACGAGGGTACAACGATGAAGTACAGTCGATCGATAAAGAGTCAGGTTGGCGCCGGATCAATGACGGGCATCGCGATATGGATGTATACGCCAATCTCTACTACGGTCCAACAAGCAGTGAGACGGGCGAGCGTAAGTTACTGGGCGGGACGATTACCAACGTGACCGACAACACCTATTCCACCTTCATGAAGGACGGTGAAGGCAATGAGGTGTGGGGGATTGCCAGGTCTTTGGAAGATCCAAACAGCGAGGCTATGAGCGGCTCTTTCGATCAGACACTGAAGGTCGTGGCTGCCAAAAATGGAGCGGTAGACACGCAAGTCCTTGGTCCGATGAAAAGTGATGGAGGCCAACGCGAGGTCTTGTATCACTCGGTGTTAGGCGGATTGGACTCGCAGTACTTTAACAATGAGCGCAAGTCAGGCGTCTTCACCGTGCCTGATCCAATGCATACCGGACAGACGAAAGAGTTACAAGGGACGTTCTACTATAGTCCTCAATCTGGCCAGTTGATTGCGTCCGAAGTCACGGATGTGCAAACAGGAAAGGTTGGGCAATACCGCACCGATGCGCAAGGGCAAGAACACTTCCAGGTGGTGGAGTATACACAGTCGCCTGACGGCGCGAGCGTGATTGCAAGTACCAGGGAGCTATCGAAGCATGAGTATGCAGCCCATGGATTTGCGGTCAACGACACTCTCGACAGCAGCGGGAATGTGCTGAGTTCGTCCGGTAACAAGGGAGCCGATTTTCATGACTTCAATCGCGTGCAGTTTCATCATGATAGTGGAGCGAATTTGACGATTACCCAAATGGCGTTTGCGGCCAAAGGCACCGATATTACCAACCCCACGCAAACGGACGAGGCGATTGCCTATGGCCTCGAATTTGGTCGGATTGGAATGGATGGGGCTTCGCGATATTTGATCCTCAAGGGACGAATGGGGAAGTTTGGTGGCGGAGCGGCTGGGGGGACACCGTATCAGTCAGGCGGTGGACCCCTGCCGGATGGACCTGGTGGCGGTGGGGGCCCAAGTGGTCTCTTGGACTCGCATCAAAATAT
>JAHBTD010000011.1 GCA_019638775.1 Fimbriimonadaceae bacterium
GCGCCCTAGGGAGATCCCCAACTCCCTTCCCTCGCCAACAGGCATTTGGACACTTGTTCATGCTCACAAATACTTGTACTGGTGAGCTACGACAATCGGAGAATCTGCACATGCAGTGTTCCTCTCCCGAATCGTTCAATTCCGTCGATCAGGCCCACTCGGCTGACGACCATCGGTCTGCACTCCGCACCACCCTCTCCAAGATCGCCCTGTACAACTTTGCGGCAGAACACCGATTGGATACCCCGATCGAACTGGCCGAACGCCTGATCCTGTGTGTGTCCCTGGCCAATGAGGATCGCCCGCTCACGCGCCTCCAATTGCGCCAAATCACCATGATCAATCCGTTCACGATTGATAGCGCACTCATCAACCTCGTCCAGCGCGAGGAAATCCACATGTTGTCCCAACGGACGTCCGAGCAAGCAGTCTATGGGCTTACCCCGCTTGGGCACACCGTGACAGTCTCGCTTGACTCCTGGACCACGAGCTTCTACCAGTATGCGCGCTGCGGCTCCGCCGCCGGGGTACGAGACCTGGTTCACCAACTCCAGCAGGCCATCCGGAACATGATCGCTACCGACTCACTCCCGATCATACGTACATGCATTGCCTGCGAATACTTCTCGTCCGCCGCCCACGCCCTTGATCCTCAAACCGCCGGATACTGTCGGTTCTTGCGCACGCCGCTTTCCATCCAGAGGACCAAGTCTGCCGCTCCTGGCATCCACACCCCCTAGTGCCACCGGCGACCCTCGTCGCCTTATTCCACCAAAGCCTCAGTCCGTTCAGATCCAGTAACACATAGGTACTTCATGTCCGCCTACGACACCAACACAACATCCGTGTTTCCTCTCCCGCTCGATCCTCCTCTACCGGCAGAGGAGCCGTCTGAGCCATCGCCTCTCCCGCTGTCGCCTCGGAAACTCCCGGACTGGCTGCATGCACACATCCACACCCCGAACGATCTTACCCAAGAGCGACACTCAGCCGTAGAGCTCAACCTGGCCACGATCTCGCCCCTCATTCAGAATGCGCAACTCAATCCTGAGCAACTCGCTGTGGTCACCGCCCCGGCCGAACCGACACTGGTTTTGGCCGGCGCTGGCAGCGGTAAAACCCACACCCTTATTCATCGCGTTGCACACCTCGTCACCCAAGGTCTACCCCCCGATCAAATCCTCCTCATTACATTTACTCGGAAGGCCGCAGAGGAAATGATCCACAGAACACAACTGCTACTCCAGCAGCACTCATTGAAGATCCAAGGCGGCACCTTCCACGCGATGGGGTTGATCTGGCTGAAACACTATGGCGGCGCGCTCGGACTCCCTCCCAAGTTCAGCATTATGGATGAGGACGATGCGCAAGGTCTCGTGCACTTATTGATGAGCAAACTGTCTTTTTCCCGTCGGAAAGGGTTTCCCAAAAAACAACACATCCTCGCCCTGTTCAGCCGGGCCGTGAATACGCTCCGCTCGATTGCGGATACCGTCTCCAGTGATTTCCCGTGGCTGGACGCACACACCCCTCAGCTCGTCGTGCTCTTTCGAGCCTATACCGAAACGAAGTGGCGCCAACATCGCGTGGACTATGACGACCTGCTGTACCTGGTCTACAAATTACTCTGCCTCCATGAGCCCAGCCGCCGCCGACTCGGAACGCACTACCAGGCCGTCCTGGTCGACGAGTACCAGGACACGACCAAACTCCAATCCGAAATTGTGCGGCTCCTCGGGAGCCGCCACCACAACGTGATGGTCGTCGGGGACGACGCCCAGAGCATCTACGGTTTTCGCGGCGCCCATACGAAAAATATGCTCGAGTTTCAGGATGCCTTTCCTAGCGTGCGGCTCTACAAACTCGAGCACAACTATCGCAGCACCGCCCCGATCCTCACCCTGGCCAACACAGTGCTCCAGGATGCGAAGGATCTCTATCCAAAACGGCTCTTCACCGCGAAGGCCGGAGGACCGTCTCCAGAATTGATCGCCTGTTATTCCGAACAGGCCCAAAGCGACTTGCTCACGGAGCGCATTCTCCAATGCCATGACGAAGGCATTCCCCTCCATCGCATGGCGGTCCTCTTTCGCTCCTCCGCTCACTCCAACAACTTGGAACTGACACTCGCCCGACATAAGCTCGCGTTCGTCAAGTATGGCGGCCTCCAGCTCACCGAAACGGCGCACTTCAAAGACGTACTTGCCTACCTCCGGGCGGCCGACAATCCCCTCGACAGCAATGCCTGGCATCGCCTCCTCCTGCTGCTCGATCGCGTCGGGCCGAAGCTGGCCGAGCGGATTATCGCCACAATGCAGGAAGCTCCTCACCCTCTGGACGTGCTCGATCAAGTTCCTGGTAAAGCCGAATCGACCATCAGACTCTTAAACAACGTCATTCGAACGACACAGGACGAGAGCATTCCTCTAACCGATCGTCTCACCTTCGTGATCAAGCATTACGAACCGATCCTCAAACGCGATTATCCGGAAGATGCCAAAGTCCGGATCGAAGACCTGAAACCGCTCTGCGACCTCGCACGGCAATCGACCAGTCTGGCGGCGTTCTTGGAAGACCTCACCCTGAACCCCTCGGCCACCTCGAGCAGCAAACATGCACACCCCGATCACCACCTCGTACTCTCCACCATCCACAGCGCCAAAGGCTTGGAATGGGACGTAGTCTTCGTCATCTGGGTCCTCGATGGCCAGTTTCCTCCAGTCAGAAGTTGGCATGACGAGCAGACCCTCGAAGAAGAACGCCGCCTCCTCTATGTCGCCATTACACGGCCGAGAGAACAGCTCTTTCTCACCTACCCAACCGAGCACTACCACAACGCGTCCCAGCAGAATCTCGACTCGCTCTGCCGGTTTCTGGCGCCGATTCCCGACGACATTCTGCCTGGCTTCGCGATGGATCAGGTCTGATGAAAGCGCCATCCACATTCCGCTTTGAGTTCCGCACCCAATGCGAACGGAAGGATCGACCCTTTGTGGCTCGGGTCACCTGGGACACCGAGGCCAAATCGCTGGCACGCGGCTTTTATGCCATCCAAATTACGCCCGTGGGTCGGTTCGGAGCCGTCGGCGCATGTACCTTCGACGCCGCAATCGGGGACATCGTGGAAGTGAAACGCGGCGAAACCAAAGACCGGGAATATCGCGGCTTCTATCTCGTCGTTCCCCGGGGCTATTTGATCCTCGTCGCCATTGCCGATGAGGTCGATGACGCCCTCAAGGTCGTCCAATATGTGGCTGGGCAGGCGTCACCCCAGGACCTCGCGCAGGGACATTGGCGGTTCGAAACGGCTGAGAGCTCCTGGAAAGGTAGGCCGGTGCCCGTGGATCAACCACGAATGGAACCACATCCCCCACGACCTGTGGCGCAGTTGCCCCCGCCTGAGAAGCGGCGGACCAAAACCACGGGAGAGCCGGCTTCTACCGCACCTCGAAGGAGCGGCACTCGCTCCGTCACACGCATCTCCAGACACACACCCCCGCTGAATAAGGATGAGTAGAAATGACGTTTCGCATCGCCAATTTCCATGTGCGGCTTCATTACACATGGCTCATCGGATTCGGTCTCATCACCTGGAGTCTCGCCGCCAACTACTTTCACGACACGCAGGCTGACCTCCCTGTCAGCTACCAGTGGGCTTCCGGTGCGATCGCCACCCTCCTCATTCTCGTCTCGGTGTTCCTGCACGAATTGGCCCATGCGGTCACCGCGCGGCGACTCGGCTACGCCGTCAAAACCATCGAGTTGCACATTCTCGGAGGCTGGACCATTTTTGAGCGTGAACTGTCCAGCCCAAGGGTGGAAATTCTCGTGGCCATCGCAGGTCCAGGTTGTTCCTTTCTCCTTACCCTTCTGCTCTATGCGATGAAAGCAGACCCGCTGGCGAACTTTCTCTACAAAGTGAACCTCACGCTCGGCGCCTACAATCTCTTCATTCCGTGCCTGCCGATGGACGGCGGCCGAATCTTACGGGCCGTCTTATGGACCCAAACACATTCCTTTGCGGTTGCCACTGAGCGCACCGCTCAAATGAGTAAACAAATCAGCAGTGGCATGATGGCCATCGGCATCCTCGGCATCATCTTCCAGTATCAAACGCTGTGGCTTGCGATTATTGGCGGGATCCTGCGCATGATCGCCGAAACCGCGTATCGCACCGTGCAACAGAGCGAACAGCTCACCCGACCCCTGCAAGAGGTAATGATTCCACGGGACCGGGTGGTGACGCTGGTCCACGATACGCCCCTCCAAGAACTGCAAGACCAGTTTCTTCGCTACGGGTACCGTGCCTACCCCACTGCCGAGCACGGACGGATCACCGGATTGGTGTATTACAAGGATGTACGCACAGACCCCAAGTGGCTCGCGCCGAACGGAGCGACCATCACCCCGTTCATTCGAGCCTTGTCCCCAGATGTGATCGTACACCCCACTCATACCCTGCAACGTGCGCTCGATGCGATGCTCCTGAGCGGGTCGGATCAGCTGTTGGTGTTTGCGGGAAACACGTGTGTCGGGATGGTGACCCGCTCGATGATCGCCCGGGTCCAAGATGCCATCGGCAATCCAGAATCGGGCCCTACGCTTACGCGGCAGAGGGAGGGGTTTCCGATTTAGGACTGTTGACCGCAGGAGTGGGAAACTTCACTTGGACGTAGGGCGCGCTGCTATCCAGCGTCTTTCCCTTGTACCACTGCCCATGGGTCCGCATGTAGAAGCACCGCTTGGGTAGATGCAAGACACGGTCTCTCAACACCAACCGTTCTTCATTCAGATGCAACGTGACATTGCCTTGTACGGACACGACGGACCGTGGCCGTTGCACCAGCGGAGAAGCATCCTCCACGCTTTGTGCCGTCTCGGCATGATTGACTCTGAAATAGATCCAGCTGTTGATATTGTCACTGATACTCCGAGCGAGATCCGCGCCAATCTCGGCCGACATTTGCGCACCCGATTGCTCGTAGAAGTGCAGCCAGACATTGGCCCCGCCGGCCTTATTGAAAATTTCCTGAATCCCCTGGTACAGCACGTTATGCCCTTCATCGATATGCACACACAACGGCGGATCTAACTGACGACCGGACGCGAAGAGCCGGCCAACGAGACTTTGAATCATAGACACAAAGACCCGCCCGAAAATGAGCGACGCGCGAGGGCTCAACAACGACCCGGTATGACACACCAAGATCACCCGCTTGCCTTGTTCCAGACGAGTGATGAATTCATTGGTTCTCGCCTTCCCGATAATGCGGCCGATATTTCCAAAGGTCAGCGCGCTCAACATGGTGCGAAGGGACGACGACACCTTGGCAAAATGTTCCGCGATGCCGGGACCATGGCACACCCGATCGATCAAGCCACACAGCTCCTCCGTATCATTCAACACCTTTAAGACATCTCGAAAATTGATCAATTCGGTGTAGCCCACCCGTTGATTAACATCATTGAATGAGATGGTCGGGACTTGCCCCCGACTCGTCGCGAGTTTGATCAATCCCGAGACGATGACCTGCGAAACCTCGGAGGCGATAGAGAGATAGTAATCATCCTTCACCTTGATCCCTGAGACGATATGGCTGACCAACTCATCTTCCATATAATAATTTGCCAATGGATCGAGGTAGTTGGAGTAGTCTGGGAAAATCGGTGTCACCAGCATGACTTCATCCAGCCTCCCGGCCTCTGCGGCGACTTGCACGACTTTTGAGAAGAGGTCGATGTCCCCTTTGGGATCGATCGCAACCACCGATTTGTGGCTCCGGATATCCTGCTCGACAATGGACTCCATCAGTCGTGTTTTCCCAATGCGCGTCGTCCCAAAAATCCCCACATGCCCGGAACGATCCTCATCCCGGATGACGAGATACCCCTCTCGTCGCTGGGGGTCTTGCAAACATGCGCCATAGCCGACCAAGACCTTCCCGTCCACAATGGGATCTCGATGCCCCCCTCGATTGCGGGCCCGCAACTGCTCAATGCCTTGTTCCGACATGGTCCCTCCTCATGCTGTATTACCGGGGTCAGAAGCTCCACCAGGTCAGCACATCGGCCATATTCACGTTCAGGTAGCCGCACCCACTTTATTCCCCGACCATTCACGAATCAGTAATACAACGATACGGACCCTTTACGGATCGGACCTCCCAGGAGCACCATGAAAATCCCTCTTCATCACTCCAGTGACACACAAGATGTCGCTGACGCCGACCAGGCGCTGGCGTCCCACACTGTCGCCATCGGCAGAGGCACACACCGAAGTCTGCCCAATCGCCGGACCGGCTATACCCAAAAAGCTACGATCGGAGGACATAAGCTATATATCAGGACCGGGGAATACGAGGACGGCACGCTGGGAGAAATCTTCCTCGACATGCACAAGGAGGGGGCCGCATTTCGCAGTCTCATGAACTGCTTTGCCATCGCGATTTCATTAGGATTGCAATACGGCGTCCCGCTCGAAGAATTCGTCGAGTCCTTCACGTTAATGCGCTTCGAGCCCAACGGGCCTGTCTCGGGACACGACCAGATCAAGATGTCCTCGTCCATCCTCGACTACATCATGCGCGACCTGGCGATCAACTACCTCGACCGACAGGACCTCGCTCATGTCCAGGTCACCCATGACGACCTTCGAGGCGACTCCGTCAAACCCTATGCTAAATCCACGAGCCGCCACACGCCCCAACCCCTCTCACGCGCAGAGACTGCAGCCCCGCCGACCACACTCGGCCTCGAAGAAGCCAGAATAAAGGGGTACGAAGGGGACCCGTGCCCAGAATGTCATCAATTCACGCTCGTCCGACGAGGCACGTGCCGTACCTGTTCCACCTGCGGGAGTTCCAAGGGCTGCAGCTGAAGGAACCCAGGAGCGTCTCTTCCCTCAAACACATGGAGCCTCTATGTCAGCCCCGCAGCCCATCCCCCCACACACCACTTGGCTCCAACGGTTCAAACGCCTGGCCCAGTTAACGGCCTCGCTCCATCCTGAAGATCCTCGCTTTCCAATTGTCATGAGACTGCTCGAGAAGTGTGACGGATACTACCGGACGGACAACCATGCCTCGTTTATCGAAACAGGTAAACGCATCCGTTCGCTGATGGACACCCCACCCATCGGCTAACGCCACTCCCGAAGCGACCGCGCCACCAACGTGCGCTCTGCACCATTTCGTGGATCACGCCCTCTCACGCTCTGAAACCAAAGGATCCCCCATGTCTGAACAATACCCGCTGGCCCTCGATTTTCGTACCGCCCGCAACGTCAGTGTCCCACTCATTGCCGTGAACTCGCTCGACCCAGCCGCCACCATGCGAGCCCTGGCCTGGTCATTGGTCAATGTCGCCAGCGCCTCACAAGCTGAGACCGACAACGAATTCGGCCTCCACGCCTTTCCCATCCTCAAGTGGGACATTGGCCATGGCCTGCTCCCTCTCAACGAGGAAGGCAAGAACTGGCATGCCCAATATGTCGGGCCCTCGAAACAGAATACGACCATCAACCCTGCAGAGACGCTCCGCCTCCTCGAAAAGGTTCCTGAACGCGCGCTCACTTTCATTCTGAACGGGCACCGCTACCTCTCCAACGATTTCTTCATCCAGGGCCTCTGGAATTGCCGCGACCTCTATAAGGCCAACGGCAACACGATCGTCCTCCTGGGCATCGGGTTCAAACTGCCTCCGGAATTGGCCAGCGACGTGGTGCTCCTGAACGAACCGCTCCCTACGGCCGCACAGTTGGAATCCATCATTAAAGAGCAGCTGTCGGCCGCATCGCTGCCCGTCCCCGATCCCGTCACGCTGGGCAAAGCCGTCGATGCCACCCTAGGCCTTGGCGCCTTTACCGCCGAACAAGAAGTCGCTCGCTCCATGCAAGCGAGCGGGCTGAACATCAACAAGCTGTGGGACCGCAAACGACAGGTCATCGATGCGACACCAGGGCTGAGCGTCTGGCGAGGCGGAAACAGCTACGCCCAGATCGGAGGGGTCGCGACCATCAAGCGCTTTCTCAAGCAGGTGTTGGTCTCCAAACGGGCTCCCCGTTGCATCGTGTGGCTCGACGAAATTGAAAAGAGCCTCTCCGGATCGACCGGACAGGCCTCAGACACCTCAGGAGTCTCTCAAGCCTTACTCGGGATTCTGCTGAGCTACATGCAGGACCACCAGGCATCAGGATTACTCCTCGTCGGCCCCAACGGAACCTCGAAGAGTGCCATCGCGAAGGCCACGGGAGCCGAGGCGAACATTCCCACCATCGCCTTAGACATTTCCGGTCTCAAGTCCTCTCTGGTCGGCTCGAGTGAACAACAGATGCGGCAAGCGCTGAATGTCATCTCTGCCATCTCTCAGGACAAGGCCTGCTTCATTGCAACGTCCAACAATATCAGTCAGTTACCGCCCGAACTCATCCGTCGATTCGGATACGGCACGTGGTATGTGGATCTTCCAAGTCAGGATGAGCGCGAGGCGATCTGGACCATCTATCTCGCCAAATTCGGTCTCGCCACTGACGCCGACCGACCGAGTGATCACAACTGGACAGGCGCGGAAATTGAGCGTTGCGCGCGACTCAGCTGGGAACTCTCCATTCCACTGTCCGAGGCAGCCAAGTACATCGTTCCCACTGCCATCAGTGCCAAGGAGAGCATTAAAGCCCTCGAAACTCAGGCGCATCAAACCTATCTGAGCGCCAACCGCGACGGCGTCTTTGACCAGAACCGCGACACGCCGCATCACACACGCCCTCGCACCATTACGCTCGCGCAATGAGCCGGCGGTCTCAACTTAGAGGAAAGGAACACACGATGCCCTGCTATCTCGAGCAACGAGTCTCGGTGCAATTGAATATGGCCGATTTCCCTCTCCTCATCGCCGCGGGTACCTCCCTCGGATGGGAACATGCCATCAATGGCGAGGTCCTGGTCTTTACCACTCAACAGAATCAGCGAATCACCATTGCCAAAGGACAGGCCACGCTGGAGCAACGACACGAAACCCTGATTACCGAACTAAAGCAAGCCTATGCACAAACCATCATTCAAACGGCCGCTGAACAGTTCGGGTGGACGTTAGAGCGCGTCGAAGGCGCAGCGCAGGAATTGCAACTCACTCGTTTCTCCTAACCCGTTGGAGTGACTTCCCCATGCAGACCGACAGCATACGCATCACGATTGAGACAGACGGCACCATCAAGCTGGTCACCGACGAGATCAGCCTGGCCAACCACGCCACCGCCGAAGACGTTATCCAACAGATCCTCACACTCTCAGGCGGGGAACTACAACGCACTCAGCGCTCGACACACACGCATCACCATCATCACACCGACGAACATCTTCACCACTAAACGAGGTCATCATGCTCAATGCTGAATCTGCCTTCGGTTCCCTCTGGAAGAACGCTTTCTGTCTCATGCTCACGTATCGAAAGCTCGGCATTCAACGCCGGATGGACAGTGCCACGGTGCTTTCCATTGATACAGAACCTAGCCGCGTCCGAGTGACCAAGTCCATTTTGTCGTGTCCGGAATATATGGCCATTACGCGGCTGTACTCGCGCGTCCGGACCAAACTCGAAAAACTGACTCTGCCGGCCGGCCTTCGCTCGGGCATGTACCTGATCCCCGTGGCGCTCGCCGCCGAGGTTGATACCATTATCGCCAACGCCGAGGAGGAACTCCGGCAACTTGTCGATGTCTTTCTCGCACAATACGATACCCGGATCGCCGAAGAAGCGGCTCGCCTCAAGGCAGCCTATCGGACCAGTGACTACCCTGACCCGGACACGGTACGGGCGGCGTTCGGCCTGACCTACTCCTACATTACCTTTGATCTTCCCGGCACACTTGAGACCATCAGCGCTACCATGCTCAAACGAGAAGAACGCCGGTCGATGGAGAAGGTCAACAACATGCTCGAGGACGTGAACACCTACCTTCGAGAAGCCATGCGATCGCTCGTCAACCACCTGGTCGATCGATTGAGTCCGAGTGACACGGGCAAGTCCAAAACCTTCAAGAGCAGCACGCTCACCAATCTTCTGGAGTTCCTGAACACCTTTGAAGCCCGCAACCTTGGCAACGACGTCGAACTCGCGCAACTCGTCAGCTCGGCCAAAAACGTCCTGAGCGGAGTCAACTCGCAACTACTGCGCAGTGATCAATCGATTGCCGGCGTCGTTCAGACTGGGATGGGTACGATCAAGGACCAGCTGGATTCGCTTCTTGTGAAACGACCGGTACGCCTCTACAACTTCGACGAGGCCGCCTGACCGTAGGCACCTCTGCCATCACCACGACACACCATCTTTCCGGTACTGATAACGCTCATGTCCATTACTCCAGACGCCATTGCTCGCGCCCGAAATATCAACCTCATTGAGTTTCTCATCTCTCGCGGCCACACACCGGTGTCGCGACGACCGCACCATGCTGATTTTCACGCGCCCTATCGCGAAGACAGAAATCCTTCGTTCTCTGTGTCGCAGCGACCGGACGGCACCTGGGTGTGGTACGACTTCGGACGCAACGAACATGAGGGGTGCAAGCACCACGGAGACCTCATCGACCTCGTCCAACTCCTCGATCATGTGACGTTCGCAGAAGCCCTGCACCGGATCCTGCACAACACTGTCAGGAGTATGGCGGCTCCGAGCGGACCCTCCCTCGCCCCGCCGACCGACAAAGAACGAATTGCTCACGCCAAGAAGCTCTATTATGCCGCACGAGCCAACATGACCCCGGAACGTGAAGAGGAGCTCCGGTCGTATTTCCAGACGTTAGCACTCCCCTACAACCAACACCTTGGCGCTGTATGGATGCGACTGGGCGACGAAGGCATTCCTTACGTGGCCTTTCCGTTGCCCACACCCAACATCCATTTCATGCAGGGACTAATGGCGCGGGCCTTGGGCGAGGCCCCACCCACACTTATGCGGGTCGCCCGTGGTCTCAAAGGTCCCTGGATCCTGAAACGCAGCAACGCGCCGATTCTGATCACGGAAAGCATCGTGGATTGCCTCGCAGGCGATGAACTGTTCGGCCCTTCGTTTACACTCTGTGCGCTGAATGGGCTGAATACGGGCGAGCGCCTCCAGGACTATCTCCAGCGACTCCCTTCACGAATCATCTATATCGCGCTGGATAACGACGCAAGCTGTGCCGCCATGGAACGTCCACCCCACACCAGCCAGCCCAAAAAAGGTCCACACGTCCAGAAGGAACTGGTCTCACTGCTGACGCACATGGGCTATCACGTCATGGAAGTACTCCTGCATCACAACGCCAGCGTGAAAGATCTTCACAAGCTCTGGTTGAAGCGCCCTCAACGCGTGTCGCTGCTCGACCTGACAAAAACAGGTTTTCACCACTCACCCGTACGCTAGCGTAGCCGGTCACCTTCGTCGGCCTCAGCCGTTCGCCCCGGCACCTGGTCGCACGCACCGCACGGCGTCCGCTCCTGAGGACACAGGAGCCCAATGACCAAACCTACACCAGGTCCATGGATCTTAGATCGTAGGTGCGGGGACATCTCTGGCCCCTCGCCGACGAGATGGAAAGATTTGCCAGGTACTCAATGAAGACGGCGTGGCCTACCTTGGCCGACATCGTGTCGATGAGGCCCTGGCCAATGCCGCCCTCCTCTGCAATGCACCAGGGATGTTCGCCTGGATCGAACGTGTATGCGCTTACAGACTCAGCTTCCAGACGATCCAAGAGGGACGGAAGATCCTCGCGCTGGCGAGGAAGCAGTAATCACCCGTGCCGGATTCACCCAGCACTCCTGGCTTGGAGTGCTGTGCCCAGAGGGTTCCTCAAAAGCGCCAGCCTATTCCTTTCACACTTGCCTGTGTCTGTCGAAAAGGAGCGGTATGTTCAGCGAAGACTTTTACCCTACACCCGGCGCCGTTGCGGCGAAGATGCTCCAGAAAATCAACCGTAATGCCGTTCATTTTCTTGAGCCAAGCGCCGGCAAAGGCGATCTCGCCAAGGCCATTCTGGGATTCGGCCGGACTGGGTCCCGCTACAGTTCCGGGTCACGCCACCGAGTCGACGTGATCGAACTCCACCCTGATCTCTTGAAGATTCTCCAAGCCCATGAGGAGCTGACCGTCGTCGGCTACGATTGGTTGACCTACGACGGCGTCTCCTACTACGACGCCATCGTGATGAATCCTCCCTTCAGCGAAGGCGCCCTCCATCTGCTCCGTGCTTGGGACTTTCTTCACAACGGCGAAATTGTCTGCCTCCTGAATCAAGAAACTATCGATAATCCCCATACGGAAGAACGCCGCCGGCTGGCCACGATTATCGCTGCACATGGCTCGGTGGAGCCCCTTGGTCCCTGCTTCCGCAAGGCGGAACGGCCCACCGACACTCCAGTCGTCATTGTCTACCTCAAGAAGACGACAGAGGATGATCGCATCCATCTTTGGCATACAACCGACCGCGAACAATCTATTAACGACGACATCGGCACCCCTGAGGCGATCCCCGCGCTCCGCGACACGCTTGGTAATATGCAGCACTATTACACACACTCCCTGGAGGAGATGTTTAAGGCCTTCGCCCATATCCGCAAAGCCAGTCTATTTATGCAAGCGCTCGGGACCAAGCTTCTCCCCGGCAGCTCAATACGGGACGAAGCCGATCTCAAAAAGATCCTGGGCATGGCACAAACCAACACCACCGCCGCACGCGCCGAATTCGCACGGGCCCTTCGACGAAGCGCCTGGATGCACGTGTTTAAACAAATGGACTTTCAGAAGTGGCTGGATACGAAGCAGACCCAGGAACTCTTACAAGACCTGGAGCGAGACAGTACCGTCCCCTTTACAGCAAAAAACATCAAGGGCACCCTCACGAACATTTTTCTACAGCGCAAACGACTCTTCGAACGATCTGTCTGGAACGTGTTCGTTGCGCTCACCCGGCACTACAAGGGCAATACCACCGGGGACATCGGAAGTGGTGACGGCAGGTCCGGCTGGAAAACCAACGACTCGTACAAGGTCAATTGCAAACTTGTGTTTCCCTACGGCTGTCGTTTTTGGAATGAACGCTTCGACCTGTGGTCCACCCGTGACGCCGGCGAGCTCTACTCCGACCTGGATCGCGTGCTCGCTGTGCTTGATGGGGACAAATTCGAGGAGATTATCACCGTACGGGATGCACTAGAATGCTCATTTCACAACCACGGGGTGGGCCATCGCCACTGCGAGAGTACCTTCTTTCGTATCCGCTACTTCAAAAAAGGTACAGTGCATCTCAGATGGAAACGGGATGACCTGTTAGCCAGCTTCAACACAACCGCAGCCGCAGGGCGTCAGTGGATCGGGACCACCTGCCACAATGATCAGGACTCCCATGCCTCATCTCCTCATTCAGCCAGCAATACCCCTCACGACTGGCCATCGCCTGCACATAATTCCCCACGTCTCGCCCTAACACATTCAGGAGACACCTAGCCAGGATCGGGTAGTCCCTGGGGAAATCGATGCGTGAGAGATCGAAGAGCGCATAAACGTGAAGCCACTCGTAAGATCTCAGATCGTGGAAACATATCCGCCGGTGAACGCTCAACTGCAAACCATGATGAATAAGGAGCATAATGGGTGCCGCCTTTATACTTGTCCGCGAGGTAAATCTCAGCGTGGAGGATTCGAATGGCGTCGAACCCGGAGATCCAAGAACTAGCGACTGAAATTGATGAATGTGCTGCGGGTGCATTTTCTGGCGGCCGGACCAACAACCTCACTGATCTAGCTTTGTCGATCGGTGCCATTGCGGCCAGTGCAATCGCCGCCATTCTTGTCGCAGACGGGAAAAGTTTCCCTCTATTCACAGCGTTCGTAGCGGCCCTTCCTGCCCTCGCCACTGCGTTGCAGCAAACAGTCGACTTCCGCGGACGAGCAACGTGGTATTTCATTAAATCGGCGCAGCTTCAAGAACTGTCTCTCAATCTGAAGTACGGCGGTATTGTTGAAATACGAGAGGCCGCGAGGTTGTTTGGCGAGATCGAGAGAAGGATGGAAGAACGATGGGTGGACTTTGTCAAACCCGTCATGCCCAAAAACTCACATCACGCTGCCCAACCCAACCAACGGACAACTTCAGGAGATAAGCAGTAGGCATCAAGGTCTGGAGAAGCTTCGCATCGACGATGCAAGCATCCCGCGGGCTGTTCTTTCTCCCCCGGGAACGGGCTAATCAATGGCATTCGAGACCTGAGCCTATACGATGGAAGGACACGTCAAGGAAGTCGATGTGACAGAGTCGATCTCGGGTTTGACCTAGATTCACTGATCCAGATCTGCGGGTGTTCGGCACTGAACGACGTTGCAGAGAGCGAAAAGAAGTTGATTGCGGTGCCACCGATTCTGCGGTGAAGAATGAATGCCCCCATCGGTTCGCGCAGTTACTTCCGGATCCAATCGATCCCGGTCAGACCATGCTTGATCGCAAACTTCGTCAGGTCGGCGTCTGTATCAATGCCGAATTTATCCCTGAACATCGCCTTGTGGTGTTCAACGGTCTTTCGACTCAGCCCCAACTGAAACGCGGTTTCTTTGATCGTCTTGCCTGAAGCCAACAACGTTACGACTTCACGCTGCCGCTGCGACATCCCCAGGGAGGCGAGCTGATCCTCTTCGTCATCAGAACCAGGAAGAGTGCCTCCTGGCCAACTTCCAAGCAGGCTCGTCACATACGCGTTGCCTCTCATTACCTCATCGATCGCATGACAAAACTCCTGAGCGCTGCAACTCTTCATCAGATACCCGTTTGCCCCCACAGATAACGCTCGGGTCATGTATTCGGGTTCTCTATGCATGGTCACGACGACAATCTTAATGTCGGGCCGGATCTCCCGGACCTTTGGCACGGCATCAAGACCCGACATATCCGGCATCGAGATATCAACAAACGCCAAATCCGCAGGAACCCGCTTCACGAGCTCCAGCAACCCACGTCCTGAGGACGCTTGGCCCACCACGGCAAATTCGTAGTCTCGCTGCTTATGGTTGACACCATATAAGATGGTGGTCATTCCATCTGCGACCAACGCATGATCGTCAGCGAAAACCACGCTTATCGGTTTGACCGGAGAGTTCATCGACGAATCCACACTAGCCGTCATGCTTCACGCTCCCTGTAAGGTGCCCGAGCCACTACGACAGCACCTCGCCCTTTTCCTGACTGAACCGTCAATTCCCCTTCAACCATATGGATACGCTCTTCCATCGCGACAATACCCAGTCCTTTCGTTCGACGCGATTCTGCTTCGGGGCTGAACCCCATTCCATCATCTTTCACACTCAACTGCACCCAATCGTCTTGTCGGGCCAACGCTATCATGACCTGCTGTGCACCAGCGTGTTTCTTTACGTTCATCAAGGCTTCCTGGGCAATTCGATAGAGACAGGTCGCGACCTCCCGATCCAAGACCTCGGTAAACTCCATAGAGATATTACTGACAACCTTCATACCCGACCAACTGCCATACTCTTTCACCATCTTCTTTAGCGCCACCGAGAGCCCCAGATTGTCCAGAATCGACGGATGCAGTCCGTGCGCAATCGTTCGCACCCGATCGCTGATTCCTCGCAGCTCATCGGTGACATTCTTGAGGACCGCGGCCTCAGAACTGTTGTTCTCCAACAACACCAATTTCCCTTCAGCCTTCAAAATTGCACTCCCCAGGCGCGACCCTAGATCATCGTGCAATTCCCGGGCAACCCTACGGCGCTCGTCCTCTTGCGCGGTCAGCAATTGGGAATGGAGGGCACGCAACGCTTCTTGGCTACGACGTAGAGCCTCCGCTCCCTCTTGAATCACACTTTCGGCACGTTTCCGCTCCGACACGTCGCGCACGATCGCACACACATACCCCTCCCCATCGTGTTCCAAGCATCGCATCGACACTTCGATAGGGAAGACCGCTCCAGACTTTCTCCGAAAAGTAGTCGCATACTGAACTACTTCGCCCTCCTTCAGCCGTGTCAGATCGTTAAGAATGTCGATTCGGCTCTGCAACGGCGCAATATCCGGCACCGACAAATTCAAGAGCTCTTCACGTGAATAGCCCAACAACTCGGCTGCTCGCACATTGACATACATGATGCGACGATCAGGCCCCACCCAAAGAATGGCATCCGCCGCATGATCCGTCGCAAACTGCGTAAACCGCAGCTCGGCTTCTGCCAACCGCCGCTCAGTCACATCGGTCAACAAACCGTGGAACAGCACCGTTCCATCGGCGGTAGGAACCTCCGGCAGGGAATCTCCGCGTAACCATTTCACCCGACCATCGGGGAGTCGCAATCGAAACTCATGCGCCCACCGCAATCCACGCCGAATTGCATCTTCAATGGACGCCATGATCCCTGGCATATCTTCTGGTAGGACCAGTTTCCAGACCGCGTTATAGTCCGAAACAATGAGGTCCGCCGGATACCCCACCATGTCCACGGCCCCACGACTGATGTAACTAAACCGCTGGCACCCATCTCGCGCAATGACATATTGATACACCGCACCAGGCACCGCATCCGCGATGCGTCGCATCTTAAGATCGCTCTGACGTAACTCTTGCACCTCCTCAAAATAGCTCTTCTCTTGATCCACAACGAACGACTCATTCAGCTCGAGAAGTCGGCGATAGATCCCTTGGGCAAACGCGAAGCCAGCCTCCTTCGAATATGGCGTCCCTTCACCACGCTTGGCCCGAGCACTCCACCACTGGTCATCTCCAGCCGAACACGCCAGAGAAATATTCCCCGACACCATTTGAAACAGGGACTTAGTTTTCGCATCGAGCGGCACATTGGCATAGAGGAAGACACAGTAACTTTCTCCAGAAGGCAACGGTCCCCCCAGGCCAACAATCTGTTTCACCTCATGCGTCCGCAGAAGCTCTGTTCTCTTTCCGAGTTTCGGTGAAACAGGAACTTCATGCACACTAATTTCAAACAATTGATTGTGTGAATCCGTAACGACGCAATCGCTCCCCAAATAGTTCACTGGCCTGTTCAGGCCCAACTCTTTCCACGATTGCGTGTACCACGCTGCTTCTTCTGAATCGAACTCCTCCTGAAGGTGGATGCAATGTCGTCCGAACGGAGGCGTTCCGACTGTCCATTCCACAGAGTCTCCAGCCACCCCCATCAATGCGAGAACGCGGGTTTGAGCAGAAGCGTGCGCCCCATCAGCCGTCTGTACCCATCGCTCTTGACGGTGGATCGGGATCTCACCAAGATTTCGCGTTTGAAACACCTCCACAAGAGACAGTTGCGAGCGACGAAGTTCGTGAGAATAAAACGAACGCACCAGACACTCCGCGATCGACTGCGAGATCTCTTCTGACGATCTTCCCGCTGTCTCTATACGTCGCAACTTCGACCCAAGACGGCACACATCGCCGACTGAGAATTCTTGGAGATCAAACGTCGAGTCTTGGCCTTTGATGCCTAATGACATGCCGACCTGTACCTTCCCGCCTACCGCCTCACACCGCAGTTGGCTGATGCACGATGCGATTTCCCGTCAGAGAATGCCGGTGGCACTTGAGAGAGTCATCCGGCAATACGTATTTCCACGCTATCAGACTTCATAATTCAACCGTCACAGTATGGCAACAATCGTTCGATGACTCAATACTCAACGTCCACTTCAAGCGAATCTCTTACCGCAGAACACTGCTCCATTTCCAGTTGTTCCAAATAGAAACATCTTTGAGGTCCGGTCCATTCTGTGTGATCGCTGTCCCACCTAATATCCCAAAAGGCACTCTGTTGCTATCCGGCAATACATAGCAGAAGCGGTTCAGACTCGTTCACCTAATCCAGGAGGAAAGCATGTCACCGATTATCCGTCGCACCCTCTGTTCAGCCGGCAGAGCCTTCGTCATTGTTGTTGTGGGTATTGCCACCGGATCGATCTTTGGCTGTGCTGGCCACATGACGCTAAGCCATGAGGTCAATCTCACCAGCAGTAACGCCATCTTTCTGACCCCGTCGGAGAAGAAGACTATCTATCTCCAGACTCGAAATACCAGCGACAACCCTAATATCAACTTTGGGGAACTCCCCAACAAAATCAAAGCCAAGGGGTACGCAATCGTTGATAACCCCGACAACGCTCAGTTCATCCTTCAAAGCCAGGTGGTGCTCTGCAATAAACTGAAGCCGGGGCAGACCGTCGATGCCTTGATCGCCGGGGGATTCGGAGGAGCCATCGGGGTCGCAGCCGGATCTGCCGCCGCGCTCAGCGGGGCCTCACTCAGCCATATTCCGATACTCGGGGCGGTGGGAGCCGTCGGAGGATTTGCCGCGAGCAAACTCTCAGAAGATTCTATCGTCGCCTGCGTGGTCGACGCGATGGTACAGGAGCGCACCAAGGAAGAAATTCAACAATCCATCACGACGAACAGCATGCCCGGCCCAGGGGTTCCACAGTCACAAGCCGGGGCCTTCGGCTTTCTGAATCAGCAGAGTGTCTCCCCGCCTCAGGCAGGGCAGGTCACTCAACAAATCGGCGAGATCCGGAAAGGCACTCGCCGCTTCCATCAAGCGAGAATTGTGGCGTCGGATCAAAAGATGTGGCTGTCCGTTCCGGAAGCCAGCAAGATTCTCAGCGACAAACTGGAGGATTCATTGGCAGGCCTCTTCTGATGCCCCGATTTGAAAACAAGGACTGCTCACTCTCAGCGAGGCGCAGACAGCGCCTCGCTCAATGATCGATCCGCTCAGATCTGGAGACCATGCTGTTTTTCACCATTTGAATCCTTAAGGATGACCCCATTCTTGCTTACTGGACGAGTCTCCTCACCTGGACCATTATGTGGACCGTCATCCTGTCCAAAAGGATCCCGTTTCCCAGGACATCCCGATCTCCATGGCGCCCCATCGCTCACTGGTAGTCCGCCAACAGTCCCTCGCTCACCGGCACCGATTGAAGGCACGAAAGACTGGAGTTACTTAACCTTGTCGGATGTGGCCCAAGGGAGCCCCAGCCGGGCAGCATCACCCCGAATGAGACTGAGGAGATAACTTCCTTGGTTGATCGTCTGTCCAGATAATCGACGTTCCTTCACTTCCCCGATTCGTCGCCAGATCATCGGATGGGGAACGCTGGTGATCGCACGCTTCCACCATTTCTCCCATACCTTGGGGTCCTTCCGCTTTCCGGAGATCTCTAGCACGACGCTCAGGAGCCGCGCATTCGAGGCTTCTCGTTGCCCATCCTTCTCCTGATTGCTCTCATCAGATTGCTCGATGAGGAGGAACGGATCCAGCTCTCGTCCGATCTGTTGCAACTCGCGGTGATTGGCTCCCACCATCTCTTCACGGAACTCCCGCGTCTTCTTGTCCGTCGCCCACCAGGCCGGGCCCGCCTCCCAAATAATCTCAAACTCCTTACCCTCCGGCGTTCGAATCGGCACATACTCCCAGCGTGAAATAAACTCCTTTTCCAGCAGCTCGCGATGTGCGTCGTCTAATTGCTGTTTTACCAATGATAGAGCGCTATGCCGCTTGATCTGCCAATTCCGCACCAGCTCGGAATACTTTTGTGAGGCCGTTCCACGCCCAAGGTAAAACAGGTTGTGCAGTAACTGATGCAACAGCTTTGTAATCGATCCATGGAGGTCCCGAAAGAGTTCATGATCGATGACGATACAATTGCCCGACCTCAGGCTCATCCAGTACCACGTGGCAAGCTCGACCTCATACTTATCCGCCACATAGCCTTCCGCATTGACTTGCCCCGGTAACACCACCGTTTGAAAAATATGAAAGACGATTCCCTTGTTCGAACGAGGACGTTTCTCGCTTCCCCCCGATTCGCCTTCTTGTCGCCAATCTCGCCCGGCGCCGATCATCGTGCCGGCCATACGCAGAAAGAACCGATCCATTTCCTGGTACGAGGCACCGCCAAGGCCTTTCCCGCTCGCCTCCAACAATTCACGACCTGAAATCTTTACTAACTGATTAAATGGCTCTCCCCTACTCAGCGCGGCTTTCGTCCATCGTTCAAACCCTCGAAAGAACTCCAGATCAATCGAATTCGGAAGCCCTAAATCGCCGCTGCCGTAGACCACTAGGGAGACTTTACATAACCGACTGTTACGCCACACATCTCGATAAATCTGTTTTTGGTACGAGGCTCGTTCCGCACCTGTTGGGCGGCCTTTCGCTTCCCACAGTGGAATTGATCCTAAGATATGCTCGCTGAGGAGGTGGTCGGGGGTGGTGACCGATAGAGAGCCGTGATCCGTGGTGGTTCCAGGGAAGATCAGTTCAGCGGGAATCCCGTCAGAGGAACCAGTCCCCTCGTCCGATTCCGAAGGCGGTGTGAAATCAGCGTCCATCAGCGTAACGTTCTTTATTAATTCTTTCGTAAGTTTCTAACGTAGAGACACAGTTTATCAGTCGCTTAATTCTTGTTTTTCGTTGCGCAATCAATGCTTTATAAAAACTGTGTCGTTCATCGAAGTAGCGTGACTTCATTCAACTTACGTCGGCTTTCATTCAACTTACGTGAAAATGGAGCCGGTTTCTTCATTCAACTTGCGAGACCTTCATCGAACTAACGCGAAATCTTCACTCAACTAGCGATAGGGCTGTGGATAACTAGGATCGCGCACCACATCGATATTCGCCCCCGATCCGGTAATACAGTAAATCTTCAAAAAGACTGGAATATTTGAAGGTGGAAGAAAACCTTCCCAACGGGGATGAGAACGCCGCCCGTCCGTTCGTAAGTTGAATGAAACTTTTCATTGAACATCTCACGCTAGGTCAGCTTGTCACGAAACTCCTGTATACGCGCTGCCGCCTGTTTGAGCGCCTCCTCAATAATTGGGATTTCATGCGGCTTGTTGGAATGAAAGAGAATGGTCAGCATGAACCCACGGTCTCCCCCCCGCCCACGCTCCACGAACCGCACGGCTTGGGCACCTTCATTAATTCGTGGTTTGCGATCGATTTCCTGTCGGATCCGATCTCGAGTCCACGATTCTTTTGAGGCACGGCGAGCGATGGCGTGAAGGCGTGGCTCGTCATGGGCCAAAGGGAGGAGCGCCTCTGCATGCGTCGCCGTCATGCGGCTCTCAGGTCCGAAGAACACGTTTAAGATGCTCTCTGGCAGCTTCAGGATGCTGAGCGCCCTAGAGATACGTGATTTGTGACAGCCCAGGCGTTCAGCTAACTCGGACTGCTGAAAACCATACCGTTCGATCAGGGCTTGATAGGCCCTGGCCTCCTCGAGGGCAGACAGATCCTTCCGGACAACGTTGTCGACCAGCGCCTCAGCCGCCGCGCGGTCCCGGTCCTTTCGACGAACGAGAGCCGGAATCGAGGTCTTTCCGAGCAACGCACAGGCTCGCCATCGCCGCTCGCCGGCCACCACTTCGTACTTCCCATCCTCTACCGGACGGAGCTGAATCGGCGTGAGCACGCCATAGGCACGAATCGATTCCAATAGCTCCTGGTCAGCCGCAGGATCGACCTCAGATCGTGGTTGGTCAGGACTCGGTACCAGCCGATCGAGCGGGACTTCGACGACCTCTTCGAGGCGACGCAGGTGATCTGCCTCTTGGGCGATTATGGGAACCGCTTTGGGGCCGACAGGCGAAGCCGTAGCTTCAGCACCCAACGGGATAGAGACGGACGCGCTGCCATCAACAGCCGAGTCGAAGGTTGTCGATGGTATTTGGCTCGGGGGTGTCGTGTGTTCTGGTCCGGGCTGTCCACCTTGTGTATCCAAACCGACCAGGGCAAACGGGCGAATGCGACGAGCATCACGATCAAAGGAGGCTTCGAGATCAGCGAGATGTGAGGACTTCTGGCGTTCAGGTTTGGCCTCTTTGCTTTTCGAGAGAGGCGGCTTCTCGTCTTTGCCTTTGGAGACTTGTTTGCTCGTCATGATTCACCTGCCCCGACCTCGACCGGTTCATCCATGTCGTCAGGCTCCGCCAATGCACCTAAACCCATGCGAGCCAAGACCTCGCGGCCTAGATCCATGAACTCGCGTGCAGCATTGCTCTGCCGATCTAATTGAAAGATCGTCTTCTTTAGCGATTCCGATTCTTGGATCTTGGCGGCCAGGGGAATTGCGGTCTTAAACACAAGATCTCCGAAACGACGTTCGATCACGCCCCGCATGGACTTGCAGACGTTTTTTCGTCCATCATGTTGCGTGACGAGGATCCCCAAACACTTCAGGGCAGGATTAGCGCTATCCACCACATCGCGCACCAGCTCCATGAGGTCTTCGTATCCCGTGATGCTGTATTTTGAGCCAGACATCATAGGGGTCAAATAGTAGTCCGAAGCGACTAGGGCGTTGATCGTGAGGATCGACAGGGTCGGCGGGCAGTCGATGAGGACGATATCTTCATCCCCAAAGGCCATCTGCTCCAGGCGACGCTTCAGGACGATGGATGGCATCGTCGGATAAACCCTGGGAAGTTCTCGGTCCGCTTTGGTCAAGGACACATGGCCATAGATCAGGCGGACTTCCTTCTCTATGGTGTCATACCAGGGTGCGGTCATGTCCTCATCGCGTTTGTTATCCATCATCAGTGTGGCGGCAGTTACTCTGGCTTCGTATGGACTTACCTTTCCAAGTGTCGAAGATGCATTTGCTTGTGGGTCAATATCGACCACGCAAACGGGATGACCAAGGCGAGAGAGCGCAGCTGCAAGGTTCACCACCGTTGTGGTTTTTCCCACCCCGCCTTTTTGATTGATAACGGCCACTACATTCGGCATCGATACCTCCTCGGCCTACTATGTATAGGCCATATACCAGAGCGTAGGAAAAACCAACCTACTCAGGACATGTAATTTGCCACGGCGTTTTGTCTAACATGTGTTGGATTAGCTTGTAGACATTGGGCCGCAATTGACTGTTTCATTACTCCTCATGGTGGGGCCTGTCAACTAATTAATATAATAACTATATCTCGACGCGTCACTGTAAAATGTTTTGTGGTTGCGCGGGCGCAACTCACGAAGGGATATGGAGGGGTCTTTCCCGATATTGCGTATGCGAATAATGCTCGTAAATATACTGCTAAAGATTGTTAGGCAAATTGAATGTAAGTGAATGATTATAACTATGTTTGTTAGGTTCAGGCGACGATGGTGAAATATGTTTTGTCTGTGAGGTCGATACTAGTGGAATATTTACGAGTTGCGCGGGCGCAACTCGTATCGTCTGAGAAGTTCCTAGGTTGGTGAGGACAGGGTGGGGTACTTGGATCGGAGGCGTCCGTACATGCGCTGTTTCAGCAAATAGAAGAGTAGGCCTTGTTGAAAGGTCGTTTTATCGGGATTCTGGCCGATATCATGAAACCTGGCACGAACCTCCTCTTCGATCATTTTTCGCTCATGGGCCTGTAGTGACTCGTATACGACCTGCAAATCAGCCCGATCTTCCGCGCTCAATTGGGCAAGCAGGTTCTCAATCGACCGGCCATCTGGGGGGGCCGTTTTAGACCGGCGGCGCACTGGCACACGCTTCGCGCTAAGTCCCAAGACTTTTTGATAGGAGCAGGGGTGGATCTCATAGAGACCGGGGTGCTTCCCGCCTCCCGGATGGACAACATTCACGATATCCACGTCAGGATCGGCCAAGCGGTGGAGTGCTTGGTGAATGGTGGAGCGACTCAAGCCCGTCCTCGCTTGGAGACGATCAAGGGTCATTGCCACAGGATTGCGTCGTCGTCCGAAGGCCTCTCGAACGAGCTGCAAGTAAACCACTTGTGTTGGAGCCGAGAGCGCCGTCATCCCTCCATCTAAGAGGAAGTGGAGAAGACCAGTGTAGGCGAGGGGTGACCACACGGATTCGCTGAGGAGGGCAGACGAAAAAGGCGCGGATTCAGCCCTGCCAGTAGCGGGATTCTGATCAGGAATATTCATCTAAACCGTTGATATCCATGCATGATTGACGCTATTTGTGTAATCGTGTCATTTGTCCATATATAAGTCTGTATAGTCTGCTAATGGACGAAAGTCAAGTGCCGTCCTACTACTTCATAAAAGAGAACCTTTGACGAAGTACTCTGATTGGCGTATTCTGCTGGCACGATCCAGAGCGAGAGGGAGATCAACACGGTGGACGAATCCGACGCGACGCCTGATGGTAGGTCGCCGATGCCCATGCTGTCGCGTGAGATGGGGGAGGGGATCAGGAGCCCGGGAATACTCCAGCCTGGCCGAGACGGCGATCGCGTGCATCTTCAGGCCACGTTCTACCATTACCTGCTCTTTTGTCAGGCAAACAAAGCGGCGAGTACGTACCGGATCTACCAATCCACCCTCTGGGCCTTCTATCGCTGGTGGAGGCAAGAACGGCCATATGAGACGCTTGGCCCCACACTGCTCCATGGCTACAAGATTTGGTTGTGTGAGAGTCGTGATCAGGGGCAAGAACGATTGCAGGCGCGGTCGATCAACAACTACCTCGCGGCGGTTCGGGCCTTCTGTCGATGGATTCACGTCCGATACCCGCTCAATTGGGATCCCGGCCGGGAGATTCCGGACGAGCGAGTCGATAACAAGACCTATCAGCGGCTTCCACTCAGCCCCACGCAAGTCACCACATTGATCGGCAGTTTTGATGACTCCCTTATCGGACGGCGCGACGCCGCCATGACGTATCTTATGGCGAAGACTGGCTTGCGCGCGATCCAGATCCAGCGGGCAGATTGCGGTGACCTCGAGTGCCTAGAGATCCAGGTCCAGCAGGGAGCGAACGAGACAAGGGAAGTCAGTGGCGCGGCGGTCACACGATCGCAGTGGATCTTGCGGACGCAGGGAAAGGGGCAGAAGACGAAGGAGAGTTTTGTGAATCTGATGCCGGAGGTCTACAACCGGCTGCAACGATATCTAGAGGCCCGCGGGCCGGTGTCACCACGCGAGCCGTTGTTTGCCCGGCATCATGACAAGCTCACCGCGCATCTTGAGCAGGTACGGTCGAAGCCGGGTGGAGCGGATGGTTCAGCGTTGGCGACAAATGAGCGATTGCGGCTTACGACCCGCGCCATCCAGCTTCGCATTACGGAAGCCATGACCCGCTGCGGGTTGCGAGATGCAGCGCGACCTGGCGAAGCGTCACCGCACGAAAGTCGCCGCCGGGGGCAACGACGGGTGACGCCACATAGTCTCCGCCATACGGCCGCGACGGAGGCCGCTCGCATGGAATCACCATTCAAAGTCCAAGCCATGCTGAATCACAAGGACATCCGCACCACCCAAAAGTATTTTCACGCGATTGATCGGCTGGAGGAGGGAGCGGAATATGCGATCACGCGGTACTGAAGACGTCCTTATACGCTCCTTACGTCTCACCCGCGGTCTGCCGCAAAGCGGCCAGAACCTGCTCCTCCGTATGTCCACGTCGTCGTGCCATTGTCGGTCCTCCTTGTGAATTCAGAAGACCACGCCGCGCGCCACCTCCTCAAGCTGCCCCTGGCCTACTTTTCGGGTTTTGGGTCAACTTGACGTTGGCCCCGTTCTGAGGCCTGCTCAGCCAACTCATTGCGAGTTCGAGGCCCTCGTCGATTACTGAATGTCGTCCAGGTAGCGTTCCGCCCCAAATCGTATGCGGTTCACCTGGTCAATGAGGACCTGGGTGGTCTGAATGGATTCATGTCGCAGGGTCTTCTTGATCTCAGACGGGCTCGCTCCTTTTCGATAAGCCAAGGCTCCTCCCGACAGCCGAAGTGACAGAGCGGTTACATGGGGTTGGGCAAGGCCCGCTTCTTTAAACGCAGCCTTCAGCTGCTTGCGCATCCCACGTGTCGTCATGCGCTCCCCTCGGGAATGCGGATGATGATTCGTGAACAGCGGATCTTGTGACGCAAAGC
>JAHBTD010000012.1 GCA_019638775.1 Fimbriimonadaceae bacterium
CTTCACCGCCCGTTGTGCGTTTTGTCACGGAGCCGACGGACAGGGCACGATGGCGGGGCCACCCCTATGGGGACCTCAGTCCTACACGCTGGGCGCGGAGCTGGCCCGTGTTCCGGTAGCGGCTGCGTTCATCAAGTCGAACATGCCGAGAACCAGGGGATGGGCTCTCTCGGATCAGGATGCATATGACGTCGCGGCGTACATCAATGCGCAACCACGCCCGGATTTTTCCGACAAAGGCCAGGATTGGCCGAAGGGAGGGAAGCCGGCGGATGTGCCCTACTAAGTACATGCCCTGGGGCTCGTAAAACAGATCCCGGCCCGACGTCGGAGATAGTGAACCATCGGGAGCCACGCACGAGCGGCCGCAGATCGGAAGAGGAGAGGGAGATGAAGCTGAGTGTGGCCTATCAGGGCGGCGCCCGCTACGACATTCTCAGCGACCGGCATCGCGTCGTCACGGACCAACCGGTCGACGATGGCGGCGCCGACGCGGGCATGAGTCCGGTGGAATTGTTTGTGGGATCTGTGGCCAGCTGTGTGGGCTATTTCGTGGGTAACTTTTGCGCGCGACACGACATTTCCCGTGACGGCCTGAAAGTGGAGGCGGAGTGGACGATGGCGGAGCAGCCTCATCGTGTCGGGCAGATTCATCTGTCGATCAGGCTGCCCCACCGGATCACGCCGGAATTGAAAGAACGGTTGTTGAAAGTCGCCCATGGTTGTACGGTGCACCAATCCATCGTCGTGCCGGTTCAGGTGGCGATTGAGTTGAATCCTCATACGTAGATGGCGATGGAGGCAGGATGAAAGGACGATCATGGCGGTGACGCGGCGGGCGTTGTTCGAACGGGTACTGCAAGGCATCGGAGCGGGTGTGGTGGCGGGCGCCGTCGATCGAGCGCTCGCCGACAGCCGGGTTGAGACGACCGGACAGGCGAGCGGCCCGCTCACCGTTCGTGTTTCCCGGCCGTTCGATGCGGAAACGCCGGTGCGGGAATTTACCTCCTGGTTGACCGCCAATGAACGGTTTTTTGTGCGCAGTCACTTCGGGCCACCCAGTGCGGAGGCCATTGAGCCGGAGTCGTGGCGTCTGACGGTGAAGGGACTCGTGAAAGATGAGTTGACGCTGAGTCTGTCCGAGCTGAAGAAGTTCGAGTCGGTGACCGTCGCCGCTGTGTTGCAATGCAGTGGCAACGGTCGCGCGCACCATCGCCCTAAGGTTCCCGGTGTCCAATGGGAACGGGGCGCGGCTGGAAATGCGCAATGGACCGGGGTGCGTTTGCGCGACGTCTTGCAACGTGCCGGCGTGAAGCCGCAAGGACTGCATGTGCAACTGCAAGGCGCGGATCGCCCGGCTCTGCCCAGCGTGCCCCTGTTCACGCGAAGTATTCCCATCGCCAAAGCGCTCCATCCGGATACGCTTCTTGCCTATGAAATGAATGGTCGCCCTTTACCGCTCCTGCATGGCGCACCGTTGCGGGTGATTACGCCGGGCTGGATGGCGGAATCCTGCATGAAATGGTTAACGGAGATCACCCTGCGTGCAGACGAAACGCCCGGATATTACATGCAGCAGGCCTATCGGATACCGGAGACGTCGATCCAGCCTGGGTCGGGGTTGCCGGGGAGCGTGATGGTGCCGGTCGAGCAGATGCCGGTGAAATCGCTCATCGCCGCGCCCGCCGAAGGGGACACGCTGAAAACCGGTCCGGTGACCATTCAAGGGGTGGCCTGGGCGGGTGAATCGCCGATCACCAAGGTGGAAGTCTCGTGCGACGATGGGAAGACCTGGGCGCCCGCTCGGTTGGTGGGTGAAGAACAGCCCTACGCCTGGCGGCAATGGCAATATTTGTGGAATGCGCGTCAGGTGGGTCCGACGGCGATTCTCTGTCGGGCGACGGATGCGCAGGGGACTCAGCAACCGGAGAAGAGTCCGTGGAATCCCGGGGGGTTTTTGTGGAACGGGTGGGATCGCCTGTCTGTGACGGTGGCCGCATGAGGGGCCTGATGGGGGAGGCGAGAAGAGCGCGAGGACGATGGTCTCCGTTGGTGGCGGGGCTGGTACTGCTCCTCGGCATCGCGGCCGGGACGGCGGCTCAAGAAGATGACAAGCATACGATCGAACCGGCGCAGGCTCGACGGGCGGTGACGTTGATTCATGCTCGTTGCGCCGTGTGCCACACGACCGATCTCATCGTGCAACAGCGGTTGCCGCCGGATCGATGGCAGGTCACGGTCGAGAAAATGATGCATTGGGGCGCGGACCTGTCCAAGGACGAGGCCGCCGCCCTGCTTCAGTTCGTGACGGCTCGCTACCATCCGGGTGCGCCGGACCAGTTGCCGTCCATTGAAGAAGAGTTGGCGATGACGGCTCCGGCGGGAGGGCCCAGCACTGCGAGCGACGGCCCGCTAGTCGGGGTGTCGGCACGAGGCGCTGAAATGTTTGCACGGAACTGTCAAGCGTGCCATGGCGAGGGCGGGATGGGAGGCGCGGGGCCCAAATTGGCCCGCAATAAAATCTTGAAGAACGAGGGAGCGTTTTGGGAGACGGTACTCCATGGCCGAGGCCCGATGCCGGCGTGGGGCTCTGTCTTGAGTCATCAGGACATTGCAGATATCCATGCCTGGTTGGCATCACGCTGACCGGTCGCGCAGTGGGGTGAACGAAAGGGGTGGTTCATGGGTGGAAGACGGACGGTGATGATCGGGTGTGCGTTGGTCATGCTGCTGGGGCTCTTTTCATTCCCCCGCTTGCTCTTGGGCAGTGATCAGACTCGCGTCAAGGAGATGATCCAGAACAACTGTGCCGGATGTCACCGCCTGGAAGGGAAAGCGGAGTCGCGGTTCAACTTGAAGGCACCCGATCTGATTTGGGCCGGGAGTAAATATCAGCGCGCGTGGTTGCTTCGCTACCTGACCGGGAAAGAGGCGCCGCTGTATCCCAAAGGGTACCGGTGGGATTTGTCGGAGGGGCCGACGCGGCACCCGGTCGTCACGGAGGATGAAGCCCAGGGAATTGCCGAGTATTTCGAGCAGCACAACAAGGATTCGCGGGTGACGGTGGGCGCCTTCGATGTCTCGAAAATCAGTAAGTTCGATGCCACGTTCGGCGGGATGGCCTATAAGGCCCACGCCTGTCTCGGATGCCACCTGATCGAAGAGAACGGCAAACTGATCGGCGGACCGCAAAGCATCTCGTTGGCCGATTCCGGGCAACGGTACAACATGGATTGGCTCTTCCGCTTCGGACAAAACCCCCAGGATTTTATCACCCACACCGGGGAGTTCCTGGCCGATGCCACGGAGCCGCAATTGCGAGCGGTCATCGGGTTTCTGGCGGTGCAAGGGGTCAAGGACTTCAAGTATTACGAACCGTGGAAGGCGCCGGAGTTCGGCATGGCAAGCGTCGATCGAGGAAAGGTGCTGTACAAAGAATATTGCGCCCAGTGCCATGGGTTCACCGGAAAGGGCGATGGTCCGGCCGCCTCGGGGTTGGACCCGAAGCCGGCCATTCATGCCAACATTCCCTTCGACAAGGTGCCGACCGACTATCTCTACAATGTGATCAATCATGGCGGCGCCGCGATGGGGAAGTCGCCGAACATGCCCTATTGGGGCTTGACCATCGGCCAGCAGGGTGTGGCCGACGTGATGGCCTATCTGAAGGCCACCTTCAAGGGCGGAGCGGACGTCGCGCAGGCAGCCGCAGGGTCCGGGGAAGGTCCGAGCGGGGTGTGCCCGCAGCCCAGGAAAACGGCGAAGGCGCCGGCCGATTTCCTGTCCAAGACCAATCCGCTGCCGCAGTCGGATGCGACCATCAAGGCGGGGAAAACGCTGTTCCTGCAGACCGCTCAGCCGGTGGCTTGTGCGATGTGCCACGGTGAGAAGGGCAATGGGCAGGGCTTCATGGGGGCGGCATTGATCCCGCCGCCCAGAAACTTCACGTGCGGCTCGATGATGAAGGATCTGCCTGACGGCCAACTGTTCTGGATCATCAAGAACGGCTCACCGGGCACCGGTATGATGTCGTTCGCCGGGTTGCCGGATGACCAGGTGTGGCAATTGATCGCCTATATCCGAAGTTTGGCGAAATGAGTTGACTGAAGAGGTGCAGATGGCCGACGCGTATGGCACGAGCAAGAGATCTCCCACGGGGTCATTGCCATCGGCCATACGCGATCTGCCGTCAGCTTCGATTGTGACGGACGAGAGTTGCTTCACGAACGACGATTCACAGGAGACTGACCAATGGCGACGTTTATCATTTCCGGTAGTCGAGGGACCGACGATCCCACGATGGCGACGTTACCGTTTATGGCGGCCAAGACGGCCAAAGAGCAGGGGCATGATGTGGTGCTCTGGTTGTGGAACGAGGCCGTCACGCTGGGGCGCAAAGGCACGGCCGATCATGTGACCGGCGTGAACCTGACTCCGTTGAAGGATCTGCTGACTGCCGTGCAAGCAGCGCAGATTCCCATCTGGGTCTGCGGGGCCTGCGCGGTTGCTCGCCAAATCAGCGGGACGGATCTGGTCGCCGGCGCCACGATCAAGGGCATGGCTGATTACATCAAGGCCGTGGCTGAGCGTGACCGGAACGTGGCATTCTGATCCGGCCTGAACGGACAGGGGGGCGCATGGCAGGAAACGGGCAAGGAAACGGCAAAGCCAAGGGGCGAAAGGACCGCGAGCCGACGGAGCCGGATACGGTGCTCGGGCCAGAGGATTTGGAGAATGACGACCTGGAGGTGATTCCTACCGCCGTGCCCCGGGTGGGCGACGGATACGAGGCGGCGCGTGACCCCGGCGGCGCCATGGCGGCGGGATTCATCGGTGAAGCGGGCCGGATCTTGAGCGAAGAGGATCTGCGTCGCATCAATACGCCGAGGGGCCTCATCCAACTGATTAAGAGCAAGAACATCAATCTGGAAGAGGTGCGCAAGACGCTCTTATACGAACAGGAATTGCGCCAATTGCAGGTGGAATTGGTCCGGCTCCAACGCTGGGTACAGGCCGACGGTCAGCGTATTGCGATCCTTGTCGAGGGGCGTGATGCGGCCGGCAAAGGCGGCACGATCCGCCGGTTTACCGAACATCTCAACCCGCGTGCGATGCGGGTCGTGGCCCTCCCGAAGCCGACGGACGACGAACGGGGACAATGGTATTTCCAGCGCTACATCCGCCAACTGCCCAACAAGGGTGAAATCGTCTTCTTCGATCGGAGTTGGTACAACCGAGCCGTGGTGGAGCCGGTCATGGGTTTTTGCAGTAAGAAGGAACACCAGCGGTTCCTGCAGCAGGTCACGGAATTCGAGCACATGCTGTACGAAGACGGCGTCACGATCATCAAGTTCTGGTTTTCGATTTCCAAGGAGGAGCAGGCCAAGCGATTCGATGCCCGCCGGCAGAATCCGCTCAAACAGTGGAAGCTGAGCCCGGTCGACGAAAAGGCGCAGGAGATGTGGGATTCGTACACGCGATTTAAAGAGGAAATGTTCAGCAAGACCCATACGACCTTCAGTCCCTGGATCATCGTGAAGGCGAACGATAAGCAGGCGGCTCGCCTGGAGGGCCTGCGGTATGTGCTGAATCTCCTGCCGTACAGGGGGAAGGATGAAGCGCAGATTCGCCTCACGCCGGATCCCAACGTGATCACCCGTTTTCATCGGAAGATGGCGGAGCTGGATTTCTGAGTCCGGTCAGGTACGCGGGCGATCGAAGGTGTGTCTCCGAAGGGGGAGGGATATGGCGGAGCGTGGAGGAAGTCCGGCGGTGTCGGCGATGCTGCTTGTCGCGCTGCTCGGTGGTTCGCCCGTTGCGTGGGCGGCCGGGCATGATGTCATGCGGCCTCGCGTCCCGGCGGACAAGCTGGCGGAAGCCCGGGCCTTGAGGAGCCCGGTGCCGGACTCGCCTCAGACCATTGAACAGGGCAAAGCGCTCTATGCGGGGAAAGGCACCTGTATCAATTGTCATGGAGCGGAAGGGGACGGCAATGGCCCGCTCGCGGCTCAGCTCAATCCTGCGCCTCGCAACTTCCGGCATCATGGATTCTGGCGCCACCGCACGGAAGGCGAAGTCTTCTGGGTGATCAAGCATGGATCCCCGGGGACCAGTATGGTCGGTTTTGGCGAGCAACTCACCGACGAGGAGATCTGGGCCTTGATTCACTACGAGCGGACCTTCCGACGTCATCATGGCATGCGCGGACGCGGCCCAATGGGGCACGGGGGCATGCGCGACTCCCGCAAGAGCGAGCGTGGCAATGGAGCTGAGGAGGACTCCGTGCCGACAGAGACGCCGTCGTCGCCGGAAAAAGAGTGAATGGGTCTCAACGCCCCGGCTGCTGTCTCTTCCCTGCTCCCTTCGCAGACTGATCACCACCTCCAATAGACCGTGAAGTCCCGCAATGAGCTCGGCGTACCGGCCGGGGTGCCTCCGTCGACCGTTGCCACTGATGCGTTTTGCGACAGTGCCGCGTTCCTGCGGTTCTGGAATTCCCCAGTCGAGCTAGGGATCGCGCATGTTGCTGCGCGACGCACGGAAAATCCTCGCCAAAGTCGCCATTTGTCTCCGGTGCAGGCCTCGGTGCCTGGCACGTCCTCTGCTTTCTCCAAGAGCGGGTGGTAACCGCGCATACCGATGCCCGATTCATACATTAGCCGGGAAGGAGACAGCACCATGGCCGATCAGAGTCACAATTGTTCAGGTGCCGGGATGTCGATCGCGTTTCTCAGCGGTGCCGTGCTGGGGGCGATAGCCGCCGTTCTGTATGCGCCCAAGTCCGGCGTCGAAACGCGTGCGGCATTACGTGGGTATGCGCGCCGCACGGAGGAAGAGATGTTGGAGAAAGCTCGGGAGGTTCGACAAGACATCTCTCACAGCGTCGATGAAGCGAAACGGTACTTGAAGGAAACCGAGGCGACGATTGCCGCGGCAGTGGCGGCCGGCAAAGAAGCTTTCAAGAAGGAGCGGGCGGATCGAGCCTGAGATGGTGGCTGTACGATTTCACGGGCGCGGCGGACAGGGGGCGAAGACGGCCAGCCGGATTCTCGGCACCGCGGCGTTTATCAGCGGGTATGTGGCCCAAGATGCCCCGATCTATGGCGCGGAGCGAAGGGGAGCGCCGGTCGCGGCATTCACGCGCTTCGGTCGTGAGCCGATTCGGGAACGGGGGGCGATCGCGCATCCTGACGTCATCGTGGTGGCCGATGCCTCGTTGCTGGACGATGCGGTGGCGCATGTGTTGGACGGAGTGACCGGGCAGACGGTCCTGTTCGTGAACTCGTCGCTGAGCGCGGACCTGTTGCGCACCCACCTGTCCTTGCCTGAGCAGGTGACGGTGAGAGATGTGACGGGGATTGCGCTGCAACAGCTGGGAGCGCGTGAGGCCATCAGTGCGCTGCTCGGCGCAGTTGCCGCGCGGTTGGTAGGGTTGGCGTGGGAGCCTGTGCGCTCGGCGATCGATGGTGAGCTTCGCGACCTCGGCCTGGCCGAGCCGGTGATCGAGCGGAATCTGACGGTGGCGCGGCAGTGTTACGACTCGGTTGAGCCGGCCACATTGCCTCAAGGCACCGCCCAAGCCGTCGGCGCGGCGTCCTTGCACCACCCGACCTATGAACCGCCCACGAAGGGCACAGCCAGGATCGCCGCGGCCGGAAATTCGGTGTTACGTGAAACCGGTGGATGGCGAACCTTTCGCCCGGTGTTGGTGGCAGACAAGTGCAACGGATGCTGGCTCTGTTTCGTCTATTGTCCGGACGGCGTGATTACCATGAATCAGGAAGATCGCCCCGTCGTCGACTATGACCATTGCAAAGGCTGTCAGATTTGTGTGCACGAATGTCCGACTCACGCATTGATTGCGGAGCGGGAGCAGGAAGGCGGGGTCGCATGGACAGCCAAATGATGACGGGGAATCTGGCGGCTGCCTGGGGCGCCCGGCTGGCCGACGTTGACTACATCCCGGCGTTTCCCATTACGCCGCAGACGGAAATCGTGGAGGCCTTGGCCAAGTGGTGTGAGCGGGGGGAGTTGGCCGCGCGATTCGTGAGCATGGACTCCGAACATTCCATGATGACGGCGGCCGGTGCGGCGGAAGTGACCGGCGCGCGAGTCTTTACGGCCACCTCCAGTCAAGGGTTGCTGCATGCGTTCGAGGTGCTCTATTCCATTTCGGGGTGGCGTGCGCCGCTCGTGCTCGTCAATGTCTCGCGAGCCCTGGCCGCGCCGATTACCTTGGAGTCCGATCACAACGACGTGTTGGCCGCGCGCGATGCCGGGTTTCTGCAGATCCATGCCGAGACCTGCCAGGAGGTGTTGGATTCGATTCTGATGGCCTATCGGATCGCGGAAGATGAGCGCGTGATGTTGCCGGTGATCGTGAACCTGGACGGGTTTACCCTGTCGTTCACTCGTGAGCCGGTCACGGTGCCCGATCCGGATACCGTACGACGCTTCCTGCCGCCCTTTCGCCCGTCTCACCTCGGGTTCACGGCCTCGTCGCCGCATGCGTTGGGTGTAGCCGTGATCGGCGGTACTCCGTATGCGTACTTCCGTCATCAGGTGCACCTGGCTGCCCAGAATGCGCTCGACGTCCATCGAGAGGCGGCGGAATCGTTCCAGGCCTTGTTCGGTCGTCGATATGACCTGGTGGAAGGGTACCGGTTGGATGATGCGGAAGACGTCCTTGTGATGACCAATGCGGGGGCGAGCACAGGGAAGGCGGCGGTCGATCTTGCCAGAGCGCAGGGGAAGCGGGTAGGGCTGCTTCGGTTGCGCATGATCCGCCCCTGGCCGGCTGAGGCCATTCGACAGGCCCTACGTGGGCGACGGGCCGTGGCAGTGCTGGATCAGAACCTGGCGCCGGGGCAGGGCGGGATTCTCTATCAAGAGGTCGCTGCCTGTGTGTACCATGAGACCGCCAGGCCACGAGCCCTCTGTTCATTCATCGGAGGGTTGGGAGGGCAGAATCTTTCGGCCGGCGAGTTTCACGCCGTGTTTGAACAGACGGCGCAGGCTGGAGTCACCGGAAGGGGCTGCGGACCGGTGTTGCTCTACAGTGCTGCGGAACATCAGGAGATGACGCAATTGCAGATGGTGGCGGGAGGAAGCGTGAAACGTGAAGGGTGAAACGGGAAGTGGAAGTCGTGAAACGTAGAACGTGAACTACGAGAGACGCTTCACGAGAGACGAGAGACACGATGTGGCAGCGTGAGACCTTCAAGAAGATCAAGCAGATTCCCCGCGAAGAGCATGTGCTTCCGGGCACGGCCCTGTGCGCCGGATGTGGTGGCCTCGAGGCGTTGCGACTCGCGGCGAAGGTGCTGGGCGATCATGTCGTCTACGTGAATGCCGCCGGTTGCTTTACGATGTTGGCGGCCTACCCCTACACATCGTTCAAGGGGTCCTGGTTGTATACGACCATGGGTTCGGCGCCGGCCGGGGCGCAGGGGATTCGCGATGCCTTGGATGTGCTGATCGGCAAGGGGAGATTGCCGAAGGATGAAGATGTGAAGGTCATCGTGTTGGGAGGTGATGGCTCCACGTACGATATGGCCCTCTCGTCGACGTCCGGCGCCATGAATCGCAAGCTCGATTTTTATTACATCTGTTACGACAACGAAGCGTACGGCAACACCGGCATGCAGCTCTCCCCCGCCACCCCCTTTGCCGCGCGAACGGCGACATCGCCCTGCGGTCTGCAGCATCCCGCCGCGACGATCCAGGAGAAGAAAGACATCTTTGAGATCTGGCGGGCGCATCGGCCGCCCTACATCGCGACGGTCGCCCCGCGGTATCCGCTGGATTTGGAGGAGAAGTTCGCGCGTGCCGCCGCCTTCACCGGACCGAAGATGTTCCTGGCCCTTGCCGCCTGTCCGACGGGCTGGTTGTACGATCCGGGGGCCACGCCGGAAGTGGCCAAGTTGGCTGTGGAGACCGGCCTCTGGCCGCTGAAAGAGGCGATCAACGGGGTGGTCACACACACGTATATTCCCAGGCGCAAGCCGGTCGAGGCGTATCTGCAACTGCAGGGACGGTTTCGGCATCTGTTCGAGCCGACGGTACAAGCGGACGCCATCCGGCACATCCAAGAGCAGGTGGATGCCTACTGGCGGCTGGCGACCTAGGACCAGGCATGAGGCGAGTGCGAATAAGTGTAAGGGTGGGGGTATCGTGCCTGCTCGTGCTCTTCGTCCTGGCGAGCGGTTGCGCAGAACAGAGGCCTGCATCCGGCACTGGTCGTGTCACGCCGGCGCATTTGCCGGATGTACGAACGCCCATTCCGTTGGGGGCAGAAGCGCGGCAGGAACATCGCGCCGTCATGCTCCAGCATCTGGAGACGATCCAGGCGATTGTGGCGGCCTTGGCGGAAGAGGACTACCGGCTGGCCCAAGGATTGACCGAAACGCATCTGGGATTCTTTATGCATCGGCATGCGATGGCTCGGCAGCAGCCGGAGAATTTTCCTCCGGCCTATCACGATCTCGCGATGGCGCATCATGCGGCTGCCGAGCAGTTGGCCGATGTGATGCCGACGAACGATCTGAAGCGGATCCTGCCCGAGTTCAATAACGTGCTGAAGGCCTGTGTCGCCTGTCACTTGGAATATAGACTCCGTCATTCATAACAAGGAGAACGGCATGTCGGATGCAAAGATCAGTGTCACGTTCGAGCAAGACCATGACCGGCTGGACGCGCTCTTCACTACCTTCCAGCAACAGAAGCGCACGGATTTCGCCAAGGCCAAGGAGGCCTTCGTCGAGTTTAAGTTTGGCCTGCAGCGGCATATCGTCTGGGAGGAAGACGTGCTGTTTCCCAAGTGGGAGGAAAACTCCGGCATGGCGGAAGGCGGGCCCACGCAAGTCATGCGGACCGAGCACCGGATGATCGGCGATTGCCTGGAAGCCATTCATGAAAAAGTGCAGGCACAGAATCCCGACAGCGACCGAGAGGAGCAACGATTGTTGGAGATTCTGAAATCGCACAACATGAAGGAGGAGCGGATTCTGTACCCCTCGATCGATCAGGTGATCAGTGACGGGGAGCGGGCAGAGTTGTATCAGGCCATGAAGGAGATTCCGGAGGAGCGGTATCGAACCTGTTGCGGGAGTGAACGGTCATGAGGGGGCGGGGCTTTCTTGCGCTGGGTGGTCTGCTGGCACTGCTCTGCATGGCCGTCGCGCCCGGAGGGAATGCGTTCTCCCCCGATCGAGCAGGAGAGAATTCCCCGTCGAAGGAACCGTCGGTGGTGTGGACGGTGGCCGATTCGAGCGGAATGACGGCGAATCCTCACAGCGATTTGATTTTTCGTGCGACCGGCGCGAAGACATGTATGGATTGTCATCGTGTCGGAAAAGACGGCCTGATGTTGGCGCAGGTGGAAGACAATCGGTTGGTGCAGGAACTCAAGGCCAAGGCGAAGGGTGTGCACGGGCCTGGGCGTTTCGCAGACTGTTTGCGCTGTCACGCCGGCGGCAACAAGGGGGTTGAGAAATACCGGAAGTAACCGGTGCGTGATGACACGCGGGTATCATCTATGACAGGAGTGCGGTCGCGCCTGTTCGCGGTGGTCGCGGCGACGGTCGGTGCGGTTCTCAGCGCATTGGCCTTTGAAGCGCTGCTCAGTCTCGACAAGGTCACGCCCTTCGGCCATACGCAGTACGGGCACGGCGTCGGCTGGGCGGGCTTGGCCGTCACGCTGCTGGTGTTCGTCTATCCGCTTCGGAAACGGACCAGTCCCTCGCGTCGATGGCCGCGCGGGTGGTTTCGAGTTCACATGGTGGCGGGCGTCCTGGGGCCGCTGCTGATTTTTCTTCACTCCGGTGCCCATTACCATGCGATCGTTCCGATCCTGGCCATGGGGTCCATGGTGATCGTGGTCTTGAGCGGAATCGTGGGGCAGTTGGTGCATGCCGTGAGTCTGAGGGCGCTCAACGAGGAACGTCACCACCTTCAGCATCAAGGCCTCTCTGAGAGTGAGGTCGACGCCCAGTTGCACGGGATGGCGTCTCAGGAAGAGGCCTTTCGTCTTTGGCAGGCTATCCATGCACCGATGACGCTGATGTTCTTGGTCTTCACCGTCCTGCATGTGGTAGGGGCGTTGTTCTTTGCCGGAATGTCGTGACTCATGCGCTACCTCCCGCTTCCGAGAACAGCGGTTCCGGCTGTGGCGTTGACAACCCTGGTGCTGGTGATATGGATAGGGTGGGGGACGGTGCGGAGCCCCGCCGCCTTCTGGGCTCCGGGCGACCTCAGCCGCTACCATGTGGATCGAGGCGGGTGCACCAATTGTCACGAGCCGTTTCGAGGGCCCAGTCCCGCCCGTTGCATCGCTTGCCATACTGAAGGGTACTTTGAGGCTCGAGCGACGCCTGCCGTGGCCGGGTGGCATCGCGCGCTGGTCGTCGAACGGCAGGCCTGCACCGGTTGCCATTCGGAGCATCGCGGAACGCTGGCTCAGATTACCGAGCAGACGCGTACCAATCCCCATGGAGAATTTATCTTTCGCGCGACGGGGACCAACTCCTGCACGGTCTGTCATGAATTTGGAAACAGGATAGCCACCCATCCGACGCTGCGAGACGAGGCGGTCGTACGGCAATTGTATGAGAAGGGGCGCGGGGCCCATCGACCGGGTCGGATGGGACATTGTCTCGTCTGTCATGGCGGGGGTGGGCCATGAACGGAGGTGAACCGAGGCCTATGCAGCTGAATCTTGACCAGGCCTTTCCTACTGAGCAGTCTCTTCGCGACATGATCGTGAAGCACAAGGTCTGTTTCGACCATGACCCATTTTACGTCAAGACGGGAGGGGGCGAGGTCGTTCAGATCGGATTTCAGCTCAACCTGTATGGGGCGTTCGACAATCCCGCCCAGTTGCCGCTGGGCGATGATGAGGAACATCGGGCGATTCTCGGCGATCTGCAGCGACTCTGCCGAGTGTTTTTCCAGACGCTCGATTTGCTCAAGCCCTGCGAGCATCCGCAACCGCCTGCCCACCGCATCGTGTTTTCACCGGAACGAAAGAATCGCGCGGAAGTCTGTCTCCAGATTCCTATTTTCGACCTGGCGCATTTTCGCGACAGTTCAGCGCGCCAGGTGCAGGACCTGCTGGCCACGGCCGAATGTTTGTTGACGCATGTCGGCGCGAGACGGCGAGTCTGGGACGACGACGTGAGCAAACCGGCGTCGTCCTCCACCGCTGGTTGTGAAGGCCGTCAGGGGGCAGAGGGACGCTAGGTCTGCCGAAGCCGGATCGAGGTGAACCGGTCTCTGCAATAGCCATATTTCCCTATGGCATGTAGGATTGCCTTGTGGGAGTTTGTGCGGAAGGCCATGACGAAGCCACGCTTTGAATAGCGTCCAGACCGTCCGGTTTGCCTATCGAGCATCCGTTATTCGTATCATCGGTGCCGGTTATTGGCGAAAAGGAAAGGCTGTCTATGAGCACGAGAATAAAATATAGAGTTGAGTCTCTGGGCGAAATTCGCGTCGTCCCGGATTTCCTTCCTTCTCCTGCCGAATTGGCATTTCGCGATGAGGGAGTTAAAGTGACCCTGGCTTTGAGCAAAAAGAGCGTGGACTTCTTCAAGGCCGAAGCCTCCCGGCATCACACGCAATACCAGCCTCTGATTCGCCGCTTGCTCGATGCCTATGTCGAGAGGCAGCCGCAGGACGCTTCCTCACGATCGCCGCGGACGGCTCGCCCGCGTGGGGCTCGTAAGTGCAGTACCGCGTAAGTCACGAATCACTTCCCTGCCACCCTGATCCGCGCATCCACAATGCTGTAGCCTTCCCCCGGCGCAAGAGCGAAAATCGGATTGAGGTCCAGTTCCACGATCTCCGGCACCTCCTCGACTAACCGCGAGAGCCGCAGCAGCAGATCCTGAATCGCATCGACGTCGGCCGGTGGGTGCCCGCGATACCCTTGCAGCAGGCGATAGCCCTTGATGCTGCGAATGAGGTCGGCGGCATCCAGCTCCGTCAGCGGGGTGATCCGGAAACGCACATCTCCCAGAATTTCGACATGAATCCCGCCGAGCCCGAAGCCGATCAAGGGGCCGAAGGAGGGATCTTGAACCATCCCCGCCATCATCTCGACGCCGCCTTTCACCATCGGCTGGACGAGCACGCCTTCCATCGCGTCCGTCTGCTGCTCTTGAGACAGGCGTGCGGCGATCTCCTCATACGCATGGCGCACCTCGGCCTTACTCGTGAGATTCAGATGCACGCCGCCGATCTCCGTCTTATGGACGAGGGTATGCGAGGCTAATTTCACGGCGACCGGAAAGCCGATCTGCGCAGCAAGTGCGGCGGCCTCCTCGGCGCTGGTCGCCACTCCGCCCGGAGGCAGCGTGATTGCCATGGCGGACAAGACCGCGCGCGTTTCAGTGACCGTCAACCAGCCGCCTCCCCTGGTGGCCAGCACGTCGCGGCAGATGGTCTGAACGGCCGGCAGATCCAGATCGTCGAAGTCGGGCACCATGCCGAGCGGGCGATCGCGCCACTGGACGTATCTGGCGATGGTGCCTAGGACACGCGCGGGGAGTTCAGGCAGGCCGAACGTCGGAATGGTTTCCCCGGGCAGGGATAATCGGCGCTCGCGATCGGACTCCACCATCCAGCCCACATAGACCGGCTTCTTGATCGGCTGTGCCGCCCGCGCCGCAGCAATCCCTCGGGTGATGCCTGCCGCAATCGGATCGACGTCGGTGCTGGTGACGGCGATGTACAAGATGATCAAAGCGTCGATGTCGTCGGAGGTCAGGAGCGTGTGGATGGCCTCATGGTACTGCTCAGGGCCGGCCGAAGCGATTAAGTCGACCGGGTTGCGCAGCGAGGCGGAGGCGGGGAGAAACGGCGAAAGCCGCGTGATCGTCGCCTGAGACAACTCCGGCACCTCCAGGCCGGCTGCTTCACAGGCATCCGCGCAGAGAATGGCCGGCCCGCCTGCATTGGTCAGGATGCCGACCCGTGTGCCTTTGGGCAAAGGCTGCTCCGACAGAGCCGCCGCGAGCGCGAACATATCTTCCAGCGTATCGGCCCGCAGAATGCCAGTTTGTTGAAACAAGGCCTCGACCGCGACATCGTTGGCGGCCAGCGCGGCGGTGTGTGAGCCGGCGGCACGTTTGCCGGACGATGTCCGGCCTGCTTTGAGTGCGACGATCGGTTTGTTGCGGCTGACTCGCCGCGCGATGTGCGCGAACCGCCTGGGGTTCCCGAACGATTCCACATACAACAAAATGACGGTTGTGGCGTGATCACTCTCCCAATACTGCAACAGGTCGTTCACGGAGACATCCGCCTTGTTGCCGACGCTGACGAAGGTCGACAGGCCGAGTTGCAATCGTCGTGACGCCGCGAGCAGGGCCAGCCCCAAGGCGCCGCTTTGGGATGACATCGCAATCGAACCGGCGAGCGGAAAGGTGGAGGTGAAGGTGGCGTTGAGCTGCACCGACGGGTCTGTATTCAGGATGCCGAAGCAGTTCGGCCCGACCATGCGCATGCCATGCTGCCGGACCTTGTCCAACAGTTGCGCTTGCAGTCGACGCCCTTCCTCGCCGACCTCGGCGAACCCGGCAGTGATGACCACCAGGGCGCGGACTCCGGTTGCCGCGCAGTCGTCCACCACGGAAAGGACCGCGTCTTTGGGCACGGCAATGACTGCGAGATCGGCCGGTTCCGGCAGGGCATGGAGCGAGGGAAAGGTGTCGACCCCCGCGATTGTGGATGCATGCGGGTTGACGGCGTAGCAGCGCCCGCGAAATCCATTGCTGTGGAGCGCGTCGAGGAGGCGATACCCGATACTCTGCGGAGAGCGAGAGGCGCCGATCACGGCGACGGTGCGGGGATGGAAGAGGGGACGCAGTGAGGCGGTTGTGGCGACCCGCTCGCGCCATTCCGATTGCCGCACGCTCTCATCGGTTGGGGTCAGCGATAATTCGACCTCCATGTCGCCGCCGTCAAGATGTTCTTCCATGGTGAAGCCGGATGTGGCGAACACCTCACGCATCGCCAGATTGTCGGCATGGGTGATGGCCCAGAGTTTGGTGAACCCGTGCCGGATGGCGAGTAGGGCCAGACGTTCGAGCAGAATCGTGCCGAGCCCGTGCCCATGGAGCCGGTCGTCGACGGCCATGGCGACTTCCGCCTCATGCGGGTTTCGCGCATGGTACGACCCTGAAGCGATAATGCTCAGCGTATCGTCCTGGCGCCGGAGAGCGAGCAGCGTGAGGCTCCGCTGTGGCTGCGACGAATCGCAGAGTGTGCGGATCACCTCGGCGGGGGGATCGGTTTCCGAGAAAAATCGATGGCGCGTTGCCGCCGGAGAGAGACGTTCGACGAAGCGTTGCAACTCGTCGGCGTCGCCTGGTTGCGCGATCCGCAGCAAGGCCGTGGTGCCATCGCTCAGGATCGTGTGCCCCGCGTCTGGTCCATCGTCCCGTAGGGGGGGTATGTGGCGCGGGCGAAGACGTTGCATCGAATCACCTCGTCAGCAGGCTCGGTTTCACGATCAGCAGCAACCCCAGTGCGATCATGACCGCGCCGCTGAGGAGTTTCAACCACCGGCCTTCGCGTTCGTCCAACTTGCGGCGTCCCAAGGTGACGACCGCCAGCGTGACCATCAGCGCATCGTCGGCGATGTAGGCGAGATTGTAAAGCCCGAGGTAGGCATAGTAGTGCCAGGTTGGCAGATGGTAGGTGCTCAACACCTGGGTGTAGAGGGCGGGGAATCCGGCCGTGCACAGTAACTCGACGAGGTTGACCAAGCCCGCCAGCACGATCACGCCGACCAGGGCGCCGGCTCGATGTTCCGCCTGGACGATCCGGCGGATCCTCGCATAGAGCCCAGGCTTGGCGGCGTCCGGAATGCTCAACGAAAATCCCCGCCGGAACGCGAAAAAGTCTTTCACGTTCACCAGGCCGATCCCTATGGCCAGCGCTCCCAATATGAACTGGACGGCATGGGACAGGCCGATCAGTAGAAACAGGTTCAGCCAGGCCGCCATAAAGGCAAAATAGATGAGACCGCTCACCAGCACGAAGGTGCCGGAGATGAGCACCATGCCGAAGCGGTCGCGCAGGGTCGCCAGCAACGACAAGAGAAACAGGAGGACCCACATCGCACAGGGATTGAAGCCGTCGAGCAGGCCGATGGCGAGCGTGAACAGTGGAAGGCCCAACTCAGCGACGCCGACGCGGCCCACCCACGGCAGCACGATGGTATCCGCCTCAGCCGTGGCTTGGGCTTTGGCCTGGCAGTCCGGCTGGGCCGGGCGGCAGGCGACAAACGGTTCGGCGGCTGGCGTGGTGGGGGGATGCTCGAGCATGGCGAGGAGACGGGCGCCGGTGGTGTGATCGTCCTGGTATCCGACGATCAGTTCCCCATTCAGATAGAACGCCGGCACTCCGACCACCGAGAGGGCCTGGTCTTGCGCGAGCCTGTGCAGTCGTGCCAACGCATCGCGATCGACCGCGATGTCGTGAAACAGGATGCGGAGGTCGGGATGAGTCCGTCGAAGCTGTTCGAGAAAGACTTTCGCCGCCTCGCAATGGGGGCAGCCGGTACGTACGAACACTTCCACATCGGGGGCCGGCTCCGAGGTCATGCCGACTCCCGGCCTTATGACCAGACAGAAGAGGAGCAGGAGCAGGCCGGTGCCCACGTGTCCATACCGAACCATACGGCCTCCGGCCCGTCGGCTAACTCACAAATTCGGGTGCCGCGACGGAACGGATATAGGACAACACGTCCAGCATTTGTTGATCCGTCAATTTCCCCCGATAGCCGTGCATGGGGCTGAACAGGGCCCCGTTCGCAATCGTGATCAGCAATTCCCAATCGGTTTTCACCCGCGAGTTGACCGACTGAAAATTCGCCGGCCGCACGATCAGATACTGCCCATCCGGTCCGTTCCCGTCCAGTTTGTCGCCATGGCACCGGAGGCAGTTTTTTTCATAGATGGCCTGGCCGTCGCGAGGATTGCCGCGATTGGTCTGGCCGGCGGCCCAGGTGCTTCCCAGGATCACGAGGCAAAGAGCGCAGAGAATACTGAAGGTTTTCATGCGGGACTCCTTTATGGTTCGACGATGATTCGATGTCTTCCGAAAGATTGCCGCTCACCTCATCGTACTAACAACACGGGACAGGGGACCTGGTGGAGCAGTGCGTGAGAAATACTCCCCAGAAGAAACCGCTCCAGTCCTTTCCGTCCGTGTGAGCCGATGATCAACAGGTCTGCCGATTTGGCGCGTTCCGTCAAAATGTCCGTGGGATCGCCCACACTCACCTGCGTCCCGACCGTATACCGGTTGTTCATCACCGAGGCGGCGAGCTGTTTGACCAAATCTTCCGCCGAGCGTACGGCGATGCCGGTCCAGTCTTGAAGCGGAAAGAGGCTGAAGGGATCGGTGGCGGGAATGGGCCGCACCACGCTCACAATGGTGAGATCGACCGGATTTCTAAACGGGTGGGCGAGCAGCCAGGATTTGATGCGCTCGGCGTCCTCATGTCCTTCGACGGCCACCGTGACTCGCTTGACCGGTCCCTCCCGTTCCTTCACGATCAACGTCGTACAATCCGCATGCAGCGCGACGCGATGGGAGACACTGCCCAGGACGAATTCGCCGACACGCCCGCGTCCCCGCGCGCCGAGCACGATCAGCTCCGGACGAAGATCCCGCGCCTTGTCCAGAATCAGCGATGCCGGTTTGGCGAACTCACAGACGCGGGTGATGGACACTCCCTTCGCGGGCAGGAGCGTGGTGGTGTGATCCAGGAGCTGCTCGCCCGCCTTCTTCATGGCAGTGCGGAAGTCGTCATAGCCCTGCATGCTGCTCACTTCCGCGACGATGGGATATTGAAACATCCCGAGGTCGATTCCATGCAGCAGAACGACCTCATGCAGATCGTAGAGATACGAGGCTTCTCGAACGGCCGCAAACGCCTGCTCCGACCAGTCCAGTGCGATCAGAACGCGCATAGGCCTCCTTCCTTTAGAACAACGGATGCGGCGACGTGCCGAAGGGCATCAACCGCGGGGAATCGCCGACGTTGCCTCGAATGCGCCACTGTCCGTCTTCGAACGTCATGTAGTGAACTTCTTCATACCAACTATCGATCGGGACACGTAAGCCGCCGGTCTTTGAGCGTCCGGACAAGCTGCCGGTGCAGGTGACTTCGATGATAGTGTTCGAGCCGCTGCCGACCTTGGCCAGCCTTGAAAAGTGATGGGTATCGGTGAGGTCCTGGAATTCATCGAAGAGATCGGCCCACACCTTCCGCATGTCGGATTTTTTGAGTCCGTGATAGTCGTACTGTTCCGAATAGAGGGCCATCACGCCATCGAGGTCGCGTGTGCGGATGGCCTCATCAGCCGCACGAAAGGTGCGCATGACCGCCTCTGTCGTCGCCTGATCCAGCTCAGCGGCCGCGTCCGGCAGCATCCGCACCTCGGCCCTCGCTGCCGGTAGGATGGCGAGTAGAACCAGGATTCCACCGATCAGCAATCCGCTCCATTGTATCCCTCTCCGCCGCCGTTCCCCCATGACCCCCTCGCCTCGACCGTTCCGATTACTGCGTGCACCCGGCGCGCCCTGTTCACGCCGAGGGCCTAACCGGTCCAGGTGATCCGGACAAACTCTTCGTCCTGATCGTATTGAATGTCCAATTCTCCATGGTGTGCATGTTTGAGCGCTTCGCCGATGCGCCGGGGCAAATGGGCGTCGGTGGTGAGGACGACCAGCCCCTCGGTCCGGTCTTCGATCGTCATGATGCGAGCCATGGGGTGGGAGTTCTTTTCCTGCGCCTCGGTATTGTGAATCAGCCCCATCACCTGATCGCGATGCTGGGTCGTATATGGCCCTTTCAGGGTCACGAATCCCTTGGGATTCTTGTCCTGGATCCGCAGGCATGCGGGACAGGTGATTGGTTCGGCATCTGCCGGTTTGGCTTCCCAGGTCCAGCGACCTTTTTGGTAGAGGGCGCCGCACGTGGTGCAGACCGTCGGCTCCTTCAACTTGCCCGGCATCTTGTACGAATCGTGTTTATATTCCTCAACGAATCGATCGCGGCGCGCGCTGTGGCCGCCTTCCGTCTGTTTGTTCATTGCCATACGCCCCTTTCCTGGCCGGAGCGCCGGTTCGTGGCGCTCTCCCGGCGCTTATGACCTGCTCACAAATGCTTCTTCTGCGAGGTTGAGATACTGCAACACTTCTCGGTCTTCGACCTGTTCGAATTCCCGGTAGAAATTGCCGACGGCATAAAACGGGTCCGGTGTTCGGAGCACCACCAATTGATCCACGATCGCCCGCGCCTGTTCCACGGTGCTGTGCGGACCGACCGGAACGGCCCCGATGACACGGCGGGGATGCGCCTGACGCACCGTCGCGACCGATGCAAAGAAGGTGGCGCCGGTTGCCAGTCCGTCGTCCACGAGAATCACCGTCCGGTCCTTGAGTGAGGGGAACGGCCGCCCCTGCCGGTAGAGGGCCACACGCCGGGCGACTTCCTTTTGCTGCGTCTGTACGGCGGCCGCCAGGTCTCGATCCGTCAATGAGAGGCCGGAGAGCGCCTCCCGATTCCAGTAGACCGCTCCCGTTTCACTGACCGCCCCCAGCGCATATTCCGGATTGCCGGGCGCGCCGATTTTACGTGTGATCAGCACATCCAGAGGCAGATGCAGCGCCAGACTCAATTGATAGGCTACTGCCACCCCTCCGCGCGGGAGCGCGAGCAGGATCGCCGCAGGATCGTTTCGGTATGCGGCTAATTCCTGTGCGAGCAGTTCGCCGGCTTCTTCACGGTTCTTGAACATGTCGCGTGCCCCTTATTCGCCTGTGTCGCACGGTGTGTCAGTCTTGTGCTGTCTACCAGAGCCCGCTGGTCACTCCCACGCCGATCAAAAAGAGTGCCACAACAATCATGAGGAACACCAACCACCGGTGATGGTGCGACGACCCCTCAGGATGCCAATGCATTTCCCAGGGAATATCCAAGTACCGAGGATGTTTGAACATGGTCTGCTCCTTCCGCTCAGGAGACCTTGACCTCGATGGATTTCGGTTTGGCCTTCTCCGATTTCGGCAGATGGACCTTCAGCACACCGTCTTTGTACTCCGCCGCGACCCTGCTGCCATCGGCATCTTCCGGCAGCGTGAAGCTCCGCAGAAAACTGCCGTAGGCGCGCTCCACCCGGTGGTACTTCTTGTCTTTTTCTTCCTTCTCGTATTTCCGTTCGCCGGAAATGGCGAGCACATTGTCCTGCACGGTCAGCTTCACGTCTTCCTTTTTGATCTCCGGCAGCTCGGCTTTGATCAGATATTCCTTGTCGTCCTCCGTGATATCGACCAGCGGAGCCCATTCGGCTACCGAGATCGCTTCCTTTTGTCCTTCGACCTTCCCCTGGGGCCGTCCCCAGAGTGCCGACAGACGCTTCTCCACATCTTCCAGTTCTTTCCAAGGGTTCCACTGCGCGCGAAACGGTTCCCAGCGTGTCAGTCCACTCATGATGCCGTCTCCTTTGTGCAAGCCTGTGGATGGTGCATCTGCGCCTGACCATCGACCATTCGTTCGTCACGCGCAACTGCTTCCGGACTATTGCAGGCCCGATGCCAGGAAGAAATCCTGCGATGGCCGCATCCGGGAGTGGCGAAAGTTCACTCGCTTAGAGCAATCGGCGAGGCGTCCTCCCGGTTGTCAGTGCCGGAGGGTGGGGCGATACGGGGCAGCAGCGCGGAGCGGCAATGGTGCCAATTACCTCATTGATTCCAGGCCGACCGTGCTTACATGAATAGGTGAAGGGAGGTGGAGCCAGGATAAGGTCGACATCCCCGCTTCCGTGCAGCGAAGAGTTGGTTCGGGGATTGCGTCTGTGCCGGTTTCGGGATCAGTTCTGAAGGGACGCGCTTCCATCTCGGTGCCAGTATGAGGCACGGCTCCAGTGGGAGCCCGATGAACGGGAGGCGCGGGACATCCGGCGTGAGCGTGGTGCCGGGGTGTCCGGATGGATCTCGCTCGGTCGGCAGGCCCGATCTCCACACGGAAGCGGGTTTTTTATGTTCGCGCTGCCGGTCGTTCGGTCGCTAACGCAGAAACGCCTTCCGCAGTTTGAGCAGGTATGCATCGGCGAGGTCCGGGCGCGCCTGTTGCGTGCAGGTGCGAAGACGGCGAGCGGCCTCTTCACTCCAGTACTCCCCTAGATCGATGACTTCACCGGGCCGGTACTGTCCCGACTTGATCCGACGCACGACTTCGCCGACCGGAGTTTCCGAAATCCTGATACTGAAGCTGCCGCGTTCCAGCAACTCGCAGAGATTAAACAGCACGCGCACGTAGGCCGCGGCGTATTTCGCCGGCCTGCCGTCCTTTTTCTCCAGCATCTTCTTGCGCTGGTTCTCGCAGTAGTTGAGAAAGGAGTCATAGGCGGTCTGTGCGGACCAGAGACGGGGGAAGAGTTGCCGGAGCTCCGTGCCCCAGTCGTCCATCGTGACGACCGGAGCGACCAGCGTTTCCAGCACCAAGGGATGGCCCTGCAGCGCGAGCTGGAGAAAGTGCCCGATTTCCCAGGCGGTCTCGTCGTCTTCTTCCTTCATCATCCTCGTGCCTTGGTATTTGAAACCTACACGAAACAATTCAGCGGTGGGCAGCACGAACACGCTGCGGAAATCCTTGTCGCTGTCCGGTCCGGCCAGGCCGTGCGCATGCGAGCCGACGACGACTTTCAGGATGCAGGTGTCGCTTGCTGGCAAGTGGGGGTTGGTCATGTTCGCGATGCGGCAACTTGGGCGACGCAACCGTTCAAAGTCATGTATTTGGGATAGTCGGTTTCAGGGATCTCGATGTGGAATGCCTTGTGCAGTGCGACCACGAAGTTGAGGAAGTCCATCGAGTCGAGGTCGAGCTGGTCTCGAAAGCTGACATCGGGGTTGAGGCAGGCCAAGTCTGCCTCGGGGGCGATCTCGCCGAGAAGACGGAGAATTTGCGCGCGGGTGTCGGCGTCGGATGGTGTGGTCGTCATAACGATTGAGGCTCTTGTAGAAGACGATCGATTTCAGCCAGAAACAATCCGCCGCGATGGCCGTCGCTGACACGGTGATCCGCGGACAACGACAGGGTCACGACCGGTCGTGGGACGACCTGCCCGTCGGCCACCCAGGGCCGTTCGACCACCTTGCCGAATCCGACCAACGCCACTTGCGGAGGATAAATGACTCCGAACACGGTTTCCACCCCTTGTTCGCCAAGACTGGTGACGGTGATGGTGGCGTCCGACAGTTCCGAACTTCGTAACGAACCGGCACGGGCCCGTTTGACCAGGTCCTGGAACCGTTGCATCAAGTCGCCGAGGTCGGCGCGGTCGGCGTCGTGCAGGGCCGGTGCGACGAGCCCTCCCTGGCGCAGAGAAATGGCCGTGCCGATGTGAATGCGCTCGCTTCTGACTGCATCGCCGTCCTTCCACAGGGCATTGAGTTCGGGTACCTGCCGAAGTGCGAGGGCGACGGCCTTGATGAAGAGGACGCTCGATAACAATCGTTCCGTCACCGGGCGACGCTGATTTTCCGCTGTCAGCCAAGCCAAGGCACGGCTCATGTCGATGGTGGTGCTCAGGTAGTAGTGCGGGATCTCGCGTTTGGAGCGAGCCATGGCGGCGGCGATGGTTTGCCGCATGCGCGCCTGGCGCTCGGCCATGGTGAGTGGTGCGGTGACCTTGACGTCGCTCGCGAGCGCACGGGTGACATCGTCGAGCGTGATGGCCCCTTCCGGTCCCGTTCCCTGAAGGCCCGCCGGATCAATCCCTCGCTCGGCGGCCAGCGTTCTGGCTGCGGGAGAGATGCGCAGGCGGGGACCCGGCGACGATGCGGGAGCAGTCTTGGCAACGGGCGGGATTCTGGAAGGAGTGACCGGCTGGGGCGCGATGTGCTGTGGCTGGACCGCGGCGGCTGCCGGTTGTCCTGCTTCGCGAATGATCGCCATCACGGTGCCGACCGGGACTTTGTCTCCGGGTTTGGTCAGCAACTGTTCGACGATCCCGGTAGCATGGCATTCGACCTCGATGGCCGCCTTTTCCGTATCGACCTCCGCGATGATCTCGCCCTTGGCGATCCGGTCGCCGATCCGCTTTTTCCATTGCACCAAGGTCCCCTCGGTCATGTCCGCGCCGAGGGTGGGCATGACGAATTCAGCCATGAAAGAGACTCCCTAAAGCATGACGCGCGAAAGATGAAACGTACAAGGGAGCGGCCGATGAGTGACGGAGCAACAGCCGAGCCATCGATTATCCCAGCAACCGGCGAACCGCCTGCACGATGTTCTCCACGGACGGCAGCGCCGCCTCCTCCAGATGTTTCGGATAGGGAATCGGGACCTCCTCGCTGCATACGCGCGCGACCGGGGCATCCAACTCGTAAAACGCCTGTTCCATGATCACGGCGGAGACTTCCGCGGCGAAACTGCCGGTGCGCCAGGCTTCGTCGATCACGACCGCCCGATGAGTCTTTCTCACAGACGTCAGAAGGGTGTCGCGATCAAGCGGGCGCAGGACCCGCAGATCCACGACTTCAGCCTCGATGCCTGCCTGCGCCAATTGTGTGGCGGCGGCCAACGTCTTCCAGAGGCTGCCGCCGAAGGTGAGCAGGCTGACATCCTTTCCAATGCGACGGACGGCCGCATGCGAGATCTCGACCGGAACCGGGCCCTCTTCCAGAGGACCTTCCATGGAATAGAGGTACGCATGTTCGAAGATAAAC
>JAHBTD010000013.1 GCA_019638775.1 Fimbriimonadaceae bacterium
ACCCTTGGTTGGTGAAGGGTGGGGCTAGAACATAATTTCAGAAGGAGGCGGACATGTCCGTTGATAGCTCTCTCGGTTCCTCGAACGGTGTACAGCCACTGAAACCGGTTCGCAAATACGGAATCCCTCGGTACCGTGTGACCCTCGTGCGCGAGGGCCGTGCCATTCCAGCTGCGGAATCGGTGCATACGTCGGAAGGCGCTGCGGCGATCCTCCGGCCTTTGTTTGCGGGTCTCGACCGGGAGCAGTTCCTCATCTGTGGCCTGGATGCGAAGCATGGGCTCATTGGGATCAATGTGGTCTCCACTGGATCGCTGACCTTGGCCATTGTGCATCCACGCGAAGTCTTCAAGCCGCTGATCCTCATGAATGCCGGCGCCTGGATATGCGCGCACAATCACCCCTCCGGCGATAGCACGCCCAGCCCGGAAGATCGTGTGCTGACCAAACGGCTGCGCGAGGCGGCTGATCTGTTCGGCATTCCGCTGCTGGATCATCTTGTTCTCGCCGAGGAGCGCTACTACAGCTTTGCCGACCAGGGCTGGCCCGGCGCTTAGCGCAGGAGCCGCAACACCCAGGCGGCCCCAGCGGCCACCAAGGCGAGCCCGATCGCGGCCGTGCCCCAGGCGACGAGGTCGGCAGCCAACGCATTGCCGATGGTCTGGATTTGTGAAGCCGTCATGCGCCCTCTCCTTGGTCATCATTCTCATTCTTGGTTTGTCGCTGGAAAAGGAGGCAGGCTGCTGCCAGCCTGCCTCGATGGGCCTACCTAGCCCACAATCGCGCGGACGCGCTTAAAGGCGTAGATCGCCAGCGCCACGCCAATCAAGGCCGTGGCCCACAAGAGCAGATCGGCCCGCACCGTGGCCACATCCGCCGAGACCGGAAACAACTGCGCCTGTGACAGCGCCGGCAGGCCCAGGGCGAACACGAACGCCATGAGCACGCCACCGAGCCCTTTCACCCAAGCCCATCCCTTCATAACGCACCTCCTTATGCTGTGTGGTGGGCACGTCCACCCACGCCGTCGGACTCCTCGCCGACGGTCGAGCGCCTCAGTGACTCTGAGGCAGGATTAGTTTGATAATCAGTCCCACGGCGAAGCCACCCAACCAGAAAATCGCCGTGAAATAGGTCATCGTCTCAACCGCCGGCAGGTCCATAGAACACTCCTTCACCGATGAGCCGAATCGAGCCATCTTCATAAACTTCCGAGACCATAAGGCCGTACCGTCCGGTAATCTGCGCGGCCGTGAGGATCTCGCCGCTGTCCAAGAGATAGCGCCAGCCTTGACGGTTCTTGCTCATTCCGGCCCCGCCGAGGATTCGGACGGTTCGCCTGGGTGCTGGCGGAGTCACGCTCACCGACGGAGCTATGCCCAACGGGTTGAGCAGGCTTGCAGAGCCGGAAGGGACTGCCCCCGCCGCCACGTTCGGGATAGAGGTCGCCCCAGCTGCAGGTGTCGGCTTGGTGGAACTCAGCGATGACCAGGGCCGCCAGAACATGAGGCCGATGGCAAACAGGCCTGCGGCAATGCCGATCGCCACCCGAGCGGACTTGAAGACGGTATGACTACGTTTCTCCTCCCGAATCGCCGCCGACGCATAACTCGAATAGTAGGCGTAGATCGCTGGCGAGTACGTGCCGACAAAGGCCCGGATGACTTCGTTATCTTCCGGGTTCCCACGCACCTTGCCCTGATACTTTTTCGACAGACCGACGAAGGCCAGCTTACGAAACTTGACGGTCGCTTCAATGAGTCGCGTGACGCCCTGGGACATCTGGCGAAAATCCTGGCTCATGAGCAGAATGTCCACGCCGTAATGCCGGTGCGTTTCGAGCCAGCGCAGCAGACCCGGCTCCACCTTCTGCATGGACCGAAAGACGGTCTGAGCTTCGTCGATAATCACGGCAGAGCCCGGCTCGACATGCTGAAACGCTTGCAAGACTTCGACGGAGTCCTTCCAGAGCGTGATCTGTTGTTCGAGTTGTTCCAGACCAATTCCAGTAAACAGTGCCAACCGATCCAGATAGATTCCATCAACCGCGATATAGAGTCGTCGCCCTTGCCGGACCCAGGGCAGAAACTTCTCGCAGATCGCGTGATAGGACTTGCCGGAGCCTGGGACCCCTTCATACAGTTCGATCATCGGAGACTCCTGAGATACACCCAGATCCAGAGGGCTAAGACGACCGTCCAGGCATAGGCCCAGCCCATCACCAGCTGGTTCATGAGCCCCACCGCACAAATGGAATGGTTTGCAGGATGAACCGAGTCCCCATGGCGCTCGCCACGATGGCCAGCCCCTGACTCATGCCCGTCGCGCCCAGCACCCACGCATATTGATCGGGAATCAGCGGCAGGGTGAGCCCTGCCGTCCCAATGGCGGCGAGCGTGCTGTCCGCCACGGAGAGCAGCGAATCCCAGATGCTTAATCCCCAATCCGTGAGGGAGAAGAAGAACTCCTGCAGCCAGCAATAGATGAGCGTCAGAATGGCGGTCATGTCGTCTGGCCTCCACCGACAAAAATGATGCGGTACGCGGCAATCGACGCCGTCGCAATGACGAGTGTTCGGAGCACGGTGAAGAACCAGGCCCATTGGTTGAAATCGACTTGCTGGCTCCCAAAGAAGGCGGAGGGCAAGGCAATTACCGGCAAGGTGGAAGGCCAGGTCAGGGATTTGAGCAGGTTCAGGGTGCCAAGCAGGCCACTCGTGCCCCAGCGGGTCTGATGTTCCTGGAGGACTGTTCCGAAGGTCCGGCTTTCATGAGATCCCACGGAACAAGAGGTGGTCGCCTGGGTTTCTTCTTGTTGCGTCGTCGAGCCGTCCGGATTCTGCGTCGTTGTCGTCGTCGTCGTGGTGGTCTGCTGTTGCGTATTCTGCTGTGGGGTGCTGGCCGGAGGCGGCACGTTGTCTGCCACCACGATATCCCCGGCTGGTACGGGCTTCGGTTTTACCGTCGTCGGCATCTCGGTCGGACTGACCGGTTGTGAGGTCGTGTTGTCTGCCGGTTGCGTGGTACCGGTGGTGCCGACGGGGCTCGTATGTTGTTCGATGGCATCGGGTGAACTGGGTGATTGCGCCAGCAGATACTGCTGAATGTCCGATGCGCTGGGCGTGCCCGTGGCTTGTTGCGCAGGCGAAGGCGGACACCACCAGTTGGAAGGCCCGGCGGAGGTCATGCCCGGCGTCGGACTGCCCAAATAGCCAAACATGAGCCCACCGGGACAGACTGGTGCGGGAGCGGGACTTCCCGCGATGTTGTGATTCGGAATGGTGTAGGTCTGCCCATTGTACGAATAGGTCCAGTTGCCCGTCGGTGGGGACGCCGCTTGTTTGATCGCGGCCAGATCCGGCTGTGAATAGTACATCTGAGCCAGGACCAAGCCTGCACTGACCCCGAGGGCGGCCCAACCGACCGGACCCGCGACCATGCGAACCGCCAACGAGGTGGCAGAGGGCGCCAGGGCCGCAGTGGCGACTTGAGATGCCAGAGCCGACCGTTGCGCAGCCAGATAGGCAATGCGTTCGGCTTGGGCGACCACTCTGGAATACTGCGTCGTGGTTTGGCCGAAGGACTCGCCCGGCGCAAGGCAGAATGAGACGAAGAGGGCCCAGACAAACCCGAGATACGTCATGAGAGAAAGAAATTTCACAATCGTCCGACTCCCAAGCCGGTGAGGAAGGCCAGTAACAGGACCGCCACGAGAATGATGGTGAGATCCACCGGCCTTCCTCCCTCTGCCGTTACTTCAAAACTTCCAATCCAGACAGATCAAAGAACATTCGGCCGGTCTGCTCGAACTTCCGCACTTCAATGGAGACCCGAGCCTGTTTGCCTTCGGCCTGCTTACAGAGATCAATCAGTGGCATCTGATCCTCCGGAATACCCAAACGCAGAATCCCCGGATCTTTGCCCTTCACATAGAGATCCACCGACCGAAAAACCTTCCCTTCCCGACTCCTCCGCTCCACATACCCCTGCACCGCCCCCTCCGCTTTGACTTGCATCGTCGTTTCCTCCTGAATAGTGAGTTGAATTCGAGTCAGCCAAGCGCCTGACCCACACGCCCCGGCCGAGCGGCCGAGATTTTGAGAGATACTGAAATTCCGAATCGCATTCCTCACAGCTCACAAACAATCCGCCATTCACCCATCGACAAGGGGCGCCATGCGCTCCACAACCAGGACAGCCGCGCCGCCAGGCCCCGTTATGAAACTCTAAGGACATAGGGTGTGCCGCTCTTTCGTTGGTTCAGCAGGGCATAGTGCTTCTGGTTCCATTTCTTCGTACCCGCATAGATCAGCTCAGTGAGGAATTGATCGCCTCGACAGGCCACCACCACAGCGAGCATTGAGGCGACGGATTGCGCGAGCCAAGCGGCCACGTCATCCAGCCGTTGCTGAATCCGTTCGACCACGAGCCGGCAGCGCTTGAAGCCTTCGGTCAGGCCTTCCCACCAGCTCAGCAAGGGCGCCCGATACTTCTCGTACGATTCGGCCTCTCGCGTCGTCTCTCGGAAATCCACATAGGAACGCAGCACCCCGACCAAGAAGGCCCGCCAGTCTTCAGAATCCAGTGTGAGTAAAGCCTTCGCGCAGGCTTGAGCTCGATCCTGCTTGAATTCCATTTCCCACCGCACCCCATATGACTGGGCGTCTTCTCGTCCACGACTCTGGAGTTCCAACCGCTTGTCATAGACCCGCAGCATGCTTTGGCTTTCCCGACTGCCAAAATACAGGGTCTCTCCAGTCCGGATGCCCTCGCGATGATTTGAAGCCTGAATCACCTTGAATTGCTTGGACCGGCTCACGAGCTGTCCGGCCTCCACGGCTTGCCGCACGGTCTCGACTGCGACAGTCGCCTCCCGGTCGTCCAGGGCCACATCGATGCGTGTCACATGGCCTTTTTGAGCGAAGATCCACGCGAGGACAGCCTTCAGCTTGGTCTCATCCCACTGGGAAACGATTCCGGCGGAAAGATCCACATGCACTTCCTTCGGATTGCGAGGAGCACCCGTCCCCAGTTTGCCGACGCCCGTCTTGCCCTGCGTCATGAGCTGAGCCACGGGATACCCGCGAAACCCGGTCTCACTCTGAAACCAGTCGCCGCCAATCAGCTTGATCACGTCCGCGACCTCAGCTTTCGGCAGGGTGAAGGCGAGCCAATCGATGGTTTGGGTGAACCCTCCGGAACCCGTCATTTCTTCCCCCTTGGCGTCCGTGCGATAGACGCCCCCGTCTTACCAAGTCGGGGGCTGGTCCGCTGCGCGCGCCGCCCGCTGGCGCCGTCGGTCGCGCTGCGCTGTCCCTCCTTCCTCATGGACACCACAAAGGTCTGACCACGCCCCTTGGCCTTCAGGGCCTCCTTCACGCGCTCCAGATCGAAACGTACAAATCGGCAGAATCGATCTACCGGAATCTCGCCTTTGCGGTAGGCCCGGCGGATCGACTTTGGACTGACTTTGAGGACGGCGGCCAACTCATCGACGGTTAACCATGTTTGTTCCATCACGTCTCCTTTACGTTTCGTCGCTCGATGTATGGTCAAACCATACGCATCGGCGTGCGGTGGTGAAAGAGGCCCGTTCGGGGACACTAGGGGACAACAGGGGACACTAAGGGACACTACGTCATCCCTCAGAAGTGTTCCTCAGAACACGAGGAGCACCGTGTGACAGCTATGCAAAACGGTTGTACGAAAAACGTGCGGCAAGTATGGAATGACCAAACAATGCGCTAGTAGCGGTGATTCAGATTTTTCTCTCGAAGTAACGATGGCCCGTGATAGGGCGAATGGAACCAGAGTGAGCCAAATGGTTGTGATGCCGCGATCGAAAATACGGCATAATATTGCAAAAAAATGCTCTAGGGCCGAAAAACTCCAGACAGGTCCAAACGGCTCTAATTCCCTGGGTAGTTGCCTAACGTCCCCAGTGATTACGCCAGTCTCGCCGCTTTGGGAGAGTTATGAGGGTTGCATCAATAACATTGTATGGCCGCAATCGGAACCTGTGCCACATTGCCCCCAAATAGACACAGCCGATCGATAATTTCGTCCCGCACTCTCTGAAAGACATCACGGCGTTGTTTGGGGTGGCAGCGGGGTCGTCGGAACTCCAGTGCCGCAGTTGATGAACCTCAGGCATAATTGGAAAAAGTTTCTCTCCCACGACCCTACAGTGATGTCATGATCGAACGGCTGACAAATAAATTCCTCTACATGCTTGAATCAAATGTGCGAAAGATCCCAGTTTCTTCATCACTTCCACAGTTACAGGGTTTGAATCCAGCGGGATGTGTGCCCGCGCTTGCTCACTGGAAGTAATCTTCCTCGATTGGCTGCAACAGTGCCTATGCCATTCGGCTTCTCGTCGAATTGTCTTTGCACAGAAACAGAATCCGACGCTTCATGTTCGCTTGTACGTGCTGCTGGCGTCGGCCCACCAATACCGCTTCTCTTGAAGTTATGAGATAGGTCTCTCACAACCATACGGTGCATGTCGAAAAAGGCAACCTTGCCTTTGCGAAGCAACATCTACGGCCTCCGCCCAATCGTAGCCGATTCTCGCCCAACGACAGCATCGCGCCGGGGCCTGTCTCCAAACGTAGATTTTGGCTTGGCCCATTACCGCGATGAGGCGTCGACAAAGTAAGGGGAATAACTCTTGCTGACGGCGGAATGCTTACTGATTCACGTCGGGTGAGAGGCAAGATTTGGGAACAGTCAGACCTGCATCTCCGCAGGGGGCTGCGAAGCACGAAGCAGGACTTAGGCAGCGGACGCTTCTTCGGAGGGCGGGGCTTTGGCTGGGTCGTTTACTTTTTTCGAACCACGACGCGCCGAGAACTCCAATGATAATTCCTGCAATGCCCGTACAAGGGCAGAAAGCTGTGATCGTGTCAACGCATCCTCGGCCAGAAGTTTCGCATAGAGGCTTGAGAACTTGTCTGCGCCGAGCAGACAGGCGCTCTCCGCCAGAGCGCCCAGTGATTGATTTAATGCTCCGGAGATCGGCTCGTTAGATGTGGATTCCTCCAGAACTGCGTAGGGGATGGTTTCGTTTACCTGAATGGCAAACATGTCACTCAGCTCCTGATATTCCTCGTCACCGATTTGTAAGGTGTCGGACACATCAAACTTGCTACGCAACACCAGGGGTTGGACGCTCAGCACCTGTTCCACCCGTTCTAACAACTGTTCCTTCTTCACTGGCTTGACGAGGATGCTATTGCAATGCAGACCTCGCGCTATCTTGGCCGTAGGGATATCGCAATGAGCCGAGAGAATGATGGCCGGAATGTCCCTCAAGCCGGGAAGCATTTTCAACTGTTGAATCAGCTCGATACCGTTTATTTCCGGCATCAGATAATCCGTGATGACGAGATGGATGTTGCATAGCGTAGGGAGCAACTCCAGCGCCTCTTTACCGTTATTGACGACAACCGTTTGATAACCGGCTTTTTGGAGCAGCCCCTCGACCAATTTCGCGCATACAATATTGTCTTCCACGATCATAATGGTCACAGGAAACTCCACTCGAACGTTGATTGAAACGGACTAGGCACAAAAGTGCGGCAGATCGTTATCGGATAAATATCGTGTAAAGTTGAGGGCCATTGAAGGCTGGGAACACTAGAGATCGCACCAACCAGCCATCCTCTATTCACTTGATATATAAGATATTTTTTTCTCTAATCATGCCGTCTAACTTGGTCATCTACCTTGCAGCGGCTTCAATTCTCCGGCAGACTGCAATAAAATCCAGAGACGATTTTCAAGGGTATACGTGTGCGCAATGAATGAACCTTTAACAGAACAGGGTCCCAGTATTTCGATCAACGACGGATGAAGCGGAAAAGAAAATAATTCGGCTTCCATCTCGCTTCCACGCGGAGTCGGTGGCCGCTCTTCCAGTGCGCAAGTTCGCTGATCGTGGCGTCGAGATCGAGAAACAGCATGCCAATCGTCCCTCCAACTTCCATGTCAAGATTGGTGACAACCGCTTCGCTCACCCGCCCGTCCACCCTCACCATTCGGCACCTCTCAGAGCCGTGATTCGCCCGGTGTCATGCCGTGATCCTGAGTAACGGCGCGCCGTGGACGGCGCTCTGCGTCAATCGCCTTTCTCGATCCCGCGTTCCACTGGTCGCGGGGAATCCGCTGACGTCAACCGGACGTGGAGGTGGTCAGGATCATTCTTCGGGAGCATGTCTGCCACATAGACGCCCTGCAGACTCTTCAGGTTCGTGTCGTTGGTGGCCAGTGTGGAGATCTCTAAGAGGGCCTCGACGTGGAGTGGCCGCTTGCTCGCGATCATGTCCTGCCAGAAAGGCAACTCTCGTGCGGCCACCTCCAGCATGACTCGATGCCCGCCAGGGATCAATTGAACCCCACGGACCGTGGCGTCTCGCATCACGTCATTCACGATAATCATGGTTCGAGCGCTCCCATTGCCTCACCGGCGATCAATTGAGGACCGTAGAACCCACGACGGCCCTGTCATCGAGGGGTTATTGGTCGGCGAAAACGATACGCTTTTTGTCTCACGGCTGCAACTGTGTCACCCGTGATCGTTACCTGCTCGACGCGTGGAACCATGCTTCCGCACTGGGTTTTCGTCCTGACGGTAGCCCTGACGAATGTCCACAATTGATTGACCATTTCGTTCGGTCACAATATGACGGGTACAGGTATCCAGTAGAAGGACGCATGGGATCACGAATCACAGGCACGGAGAGGGTGTTTCGGCTGGGACCGCAACCAACACTGACCTTGCGCGAGCGGCTCATCCTGGACGGGCTATGGTCCGGGAAGAGCACGAATCAAATCGCGGAACAGCTCGGCCTGTCCCTGAATTCTATCAAAGCGGTGCGTCACCGCCTATTGAGGAAGTATCAGGCGTCCAATGCGGCGCAGCTCGTACGAGCCGCCCTCGCGCATGGCGATCTCACTGTGGTCTAGCTGCCCCTCCTCCACACGTTATCGCCCCTCTCCACGTAATTATATTTGTGGGCAATATCCATTCTCAGAGTCCTATTCGACCAGACATCGAATTTCTGCGAGTCACTTTAGCGTCGCTGGAAATCCGTAGTTTGTTCCAACTCCTCCGTGTCGCTCTCACGCGACGTGCTCAACGCGTACCCTGTCATCGGAAAACCACAAGCATCGCAAGTCACGGTTGGTGCACCACTGGGAATCAACATGACCTGACGGCACAGATGGCAAGCTCGAATTTTCATACGCCTCCTTTTGAGTCAGTGTGTCCGTTGTGTGTCCGCAAGCACCCTGGTCCCAAGTTTCTCAATGGCGGTAACTGCTAACCTCGCCACGTTGCGGGCAAACTTGACAAACTCCCTGTACCGTTTTATTAACATCGCACCCTGCTCTAGCCTAACGAGCACTACCTATTCGAGGTCATGATTCGTTATTTTGCATAAGGATACATCATCCTCGTTCGTCACTTCGTTGGTTTGTCAACAGCCTGCTAGTATTGAGTGAGTATGCTTCCGATGGGAGTCTTACTCGCTGAAACGTGTGTTCTGGCTGTGCTGAGCTTTCGTCGGCACATCGTGGTCCTGGTGCCGACGAACCTGCTCCGCCGCATCGTGTTGTCCGGCCAATGTCAGTGCACCGATGAGATTCTTGGTGAGGCGTGGATGATCCTGCGCATACGGGTCACCCAAGCGAAAACTGGCAATCGCGTCATCATAGCGCCTCAATGCAACGTAGGTTTGCCCAAGGTTGTTGGCCAGGGCAGGATGCTCCGGCTTGATGGAGTAGGCGGTTTGAAATGCGGCAAGAGCATCGGGATACCGTTCCTGAACATAGGCAACAATGCCCAGCCACGCATAGGCGCGCCAATCTTGCGGATTCAGAGTTAGGGCTCGGCGAAACGCCTTCTGGGCATCTTCCAACCGGCCAAGACTCGCCAACGCTCGCCCCTCCCCGTCGAACGCCGCAGCAGAAATCGGGGTTTGATCGGCCATGGCCCTGAATTCCAGAAGGGCGTCCTCGGCCAATCCCCTTTCAAGAAACAGGATGCCGCGTTTCTCTCGAACCCGTGCGCGCCCCGGGTCCAGTCGCAATGCTTTCTCGTACTGCGCCATCGCAACGGTCAAATTCCTCCCGGCCACGGATCGATCTGCAAGATGCTCATACTCATCGGCCGTCAGAAGCGGGGGTACCGGCGAGAACCCGTTCTCCGACTTCGGCGACTCAGCCCCTACGCCGATCCGTCCGGCGGTGGCGTCATGATGACTCCGCGGAGGAGGCGCTTGCCCCGCGCACCCGCACACCACACCTGTCAGAGCTATGGCAAGATACCATGCAGGATGACGACGACTATTCATCACAACCGTTATCGGCGGCCGGCGCATAGACTTAACCCGGACTATTCATGAATGCCGTCGCGAGGCGTTCGAGACCGAAGTCCGCCGGGGCTCTTCGCAAGTAAGGCCGATGCAGGCGTACTTGCAGTCCGTCGAGGAGGCCGAACGAGAACAGCCCCGCCGGGCGAGAGGATCGGACGACGGAACAGGTATTCATGAATAGTCCGGGTCAAGGCGGTATGACATCGAAGAATTCGGAGGGACGGTTTGGGCCGTATCAGGGAGCGACCGCATCGCTGAGAAGACGAAGGCCTCGAATCACTGCCGGCCCTAGGAGGATGACGAAGAGCCCCGGAAAAATGAAAAAAATGAGCGGAAAGAGCAGTTTTACCGGCAATTGGGACGCGATCTCTGTGGCTCGCAGGTCCTGTCGGGTCCGTAACCCATCCGCATGAATCCGCAAAGCCTGGCCGATGCTGGTGCCGAATCGTTCCGTCTGAATGACGACCGCCATGAAACCATGGACCTCTTCCACTTGCATGCGTTGCGCGGCGCGACGAAACGCGTCTTGCCTCGATCGCCCGCTGCGCAGCTCTACGCATAGTGTTTCCAGCTCTTGACTCAATTCCCGATGCATTCTCGCCATCTCATGAGCCACCCGATTGAGGGCCACATCAAGACCAAGTCCGGCTTCGACACATATCACGAGTAGATCGAGGGCAGCAGGAAATCCCTCTACGATTTGTGTTTGCCGAGATGCAATGCGGCATCGAAGCCACACATCCGGTGCATACCATCCTGCTAAGCAACCGGCAACAGCCATGATTAGATTGCTCCACCACGGATGAGCCGTCAGCAACTGCAGCAGGAAAAATAAGACGAGCGGACACCCCGTCGCACCTAGCACTTTCGTGCCATAGAACAGTAGCGGCGCATTCCGGCTCCGCAAGCCGGCCGTGAGGAAGCGCACATGTGTCGACTCACCTTCAGTGCCAGTCGGCGCCGCTCGTCGCCCCCAGGTTGTCAGTAGCCGAATACCCAGTTGTCTCCATCGATCTATGCCCGCCGCGGAACCCTTTCCGGTGGTCCCCACGATTCGTCGCCGCCAACGACTGGCCCGCAACTTTTCCGCGGCTAATAGCGTTCCCCCGCCTACCATGAGAAGACTCGCGAACAACACCCCGCCGGCCAGCGCCCACCACGGATCCATCGGAATACTCCTTAAATGCGAACGGTCACCATGCGTTTGGTGATCGCAGCCCCGCAGAGCATCAGCATCCCTGCTACGGTGACCATCGTTTGTCCGAGCGGATCCTGAAACAAAATCATAATATATTCTGTATTGATCATGTAGAGGATACCGGCGAGAGCGAGCGGCAAGGCGAAGAGCACCATCGCTGAGAGCCGCCCTTCTGCGGACACCGCCCGCACCCTGGAGGCCAACTCGAAACGCTTTCGCGCCATCTGACTGATCGACGCGATGACTTCCGCCAAATTGCCACCCGATTCGCGTTGAATCATTACGGAGGTCACGAAAAATCTGAGGGCTGCTGAATCGAATCGATCTGTTAAATGGCTCAGTGCATCGCCCAGCGGGACTCCGAATGTCGCCTCTTCCACAACCCGTCCGAACTCGGGACCCACCGGTGCGGGGAATTCATCCGACACCATTTTCATCCCGGCCAGAAGGGAATGGCCGGCCCGCAACGACCGTCCCATCATATCCAGCGCCTCGGGTAGCTGGCGTTGAAAGTCGCGCAGCCTTCGAGTGGCGCGCTTGGCCAGCACACCGCGAACGCTTCCCCACAGAAGAGCCACGACGAGAGCTCCGCTCACCGGATCAAGCCCACCCATCGCCATCAAGAGAAGGATGAAGCTGGTCGGCCCGATTACGCTGAGCAGAAGCCAATCCAGAGACAGGGATATCGCAGCCTGCTGACGCCACCGCTCCCACCGATCGATCCCCGGCCACCAAGATAGAGTTCTGTCGACCCATGGGATGGGACTAAAGCGGCGCATCCGCGTGATGGTTGTCGCTCCTCCCATGCCATACTCTGTGCGCGGGGAATCTCGCTGCGTCGATAACGCGGGGTCCGTTCCGGACGGCAGCCACAGATACAGCCCTGCGGCTGCGGCCAGGCCGAACGACAGGGCGAAGCCCACGATCAGCGTCGCAATAATCATGCGGGTGTCCTCTCAAACCTCTCGAATACGATTCGGATCGAACAGATCCGGCGGCACCGCAATACCGAGAGCGTCCAACCGCGCCATGAAATGCGGACGCACGCCGGCGGCGAGAAACCGTCCCCTCACGCGCCTGGATTCGTCTAGCCCGGTCTGCTCGAAGCGAAAAATCTCCTGCAGCACAATGACGTCCTGTTCCATACCTACAACCTCCTGCACACTCATAAGCTTTCGAGTTCCGTCCGAGAGCCGGCTCAAGTGCACAATGACGTCCAGGGCAGAGGCGACATAGTGCCGCAGCATGTGAACGGGCAAATTGAGGCCGGCCATCGCCACCATGGTTTCGATGCGCGTGATGGCGTCTCTGGCGCTATTGGCGTGAATCGTGGCCAGCGATCCGTCATGACCGGTATTCATGGCTTGCAGCATATCCAAGGCTTCCGGCCCGCGGACTTCTCCCAGGACAATACGGTCGGGCCGCATCCGCAAGCTGTTACGGACGAGATCTCGCTGCGAGATTTCCCCCTTTCCTTCTACATTGGACGGTCTGGTTTCCAAGCGCACCACGTGATCCTGACGCAGCTGTAGTTCGGCGGCGTCTTCGATCGTGATGATCCGCTCCTCCGCCGGAATAAATCCTGACAGAAGATTCAGCATCGTGGTTTTTCCGCAACCGGTGCCGCCGGCGATGAGAATATTCAACCGTCCGCAGACCATTGCCTTGAGCATTTCGCCGATCTCTGGGGTCAACGCTCCCCCTGTCACCAAGTGCTCCAGTTGTAACCGTTCTCGACAGAATTTCCTGATGGATACAATCGGACCATCGAGCGCAAGCGGAGGAATAATGGCATTTACACGAGACCCGTCCTCCAATCTGGCATCCACCATCGGCGAGGATTCATCGATCCGTCGCCCGACGCGGGCGACGATTTTATCGATGACGTCCCGGAGATGGCGATTGTCTCGAAAGCGGTTCGGGCTCAGCGACAGCTTTCCGGCGCGCTCCACGTAGATGCGCGTCGCGGTGTTCACGAGAATGTCGCTCACCTCTTCGTCCTGCAGCAACGGCTCCAGAGGGCCCAGGCCGAGAATTTCGTTCATCACGTCGTTGATCACTTCTTCCCGGTCGGTGTCACTGAACGCGGCGCCGTCTTCTTCCAGGATCTGCATGACCAGCATAGCCAGTTGCGCTCGAAGCATGATGGGGTCGAGGAGACTCATCGCCGAAAAATCCAAGCGCGCCAACAGTCGTTCTTGGATGCGGTGTTTGAGCGCATTCCGACCCGTGAACGCCGAATCCGGCATACTATCCGTCAACTCCATCTGCCCCTCCGTCTTTGTTCACAATGATATTCGGACGTGGCGTCATACGCCGATCTATGCCGCATCGCTCCACAACCGCTGAATCCATCGCGCCCGCCAAGAAGGAGGCTGAGACGCGGGCGCCTGCTCGGTATCCATCACGAGGGCTGCCAATCGTTCATACGCATGGACAACAGCCCCTCCGCTCTTTGCGGCACACAGCACGCGCCCGGTCTCGAGCGCTTCGCGCGCGTCCTCCGGGACATCCGGAATAGACAAGGCGAGCGGCTGCCCGAGCAGAACCTCCGCTTCAGCCTGCAGGCCCTGATCTTCGCGCCGAGACCGATTCAGGACGAGAATCACACGCTCACGACCGTGCCCGAGCGTATTCAGCGCCTCCATCATGCGTACGGCGCGTCGCATCGTCGGCACCTCAAGCGTCATCACGACCAGAATAGTCGTAGCGGAGGTCAACGCCATGTTCACGGCCGAATTGAGCACTGTGCCGCAGTCGACCACCACCATCGGAAAGAGCGACTGCGCAAGCTTGCACAGTCGCCCGATCTTGTCAGGAGGGACGGAAGCGTCTCGTAATCCGTCGTAATCAGAAGCCAGGAGATGAAGCCCCGTCTTGTGCTTGATTAGCACACTCATCAACAGTGTCGGATCCAGCGCGAGGGGATCGCGCATTAATTCTCGCCAATGATGTTCCGGCTCAAGCTCGAGGAGAAGATGTAAGTCTCCCTCGTACAGATTGAAATCGAGCAGGGCTACTTCTCGATTCAGACCGCGACGTTGTGCGCACAACGCCAGGTTCGCGGAGACGGTACTGACCCCAACACCGCTGTGCGCGCCCAACACGCAGACCATCGACCGACCGGATCCAGATGACTCCGCAGCCGGACGTAGGGGGTTCGAATTACCAGTCATAGATACCTGCCTCCGTGAGTCGATCGTGTCGCGTGTCGAGATTCACACATGACTGACCATGCCTTCAGAACCATCATGACACCAAGCCGGGGAAACTCCCCTTGGTTCCATAATCGGGACCGCCGCCCCGCCCGATGGCCACACTCCCGCTCCGCAGCACGCCTTCGAGGACCGGCCCGTTCGGTGTGGAGACCAGCGTGATGACGGCGGTCGCAAATCCGGCGATACGAAGTGAGCCTGACGGAGCCTGACAGGCGCGGCGTTCGTAGATCGGGACAACCGCCACCCACTGTCCAGTCGTTGGATTTTTCTTGGCATCGTATAAGGCTTTGATCTGCGGAAAAATTGTGGCGAGGTTGCCGCGGACGAACTGGAATTGTGATCGGTTGGCCTGAGCAGCCGGGCTGCTCAGGCTCCCTGCCGTCAATCCGGACAACACCGTCTGAAGACCCGCAATGGTGGACGGCCCTTGAGTAAACGTCGTCCATCCGGTACAAGGGCCCGCGCTACCGGCTTGATAGAACACCACCCGTTTGCCGTCGATCGGGCCTTGCGCGACGAATCCTGACGCAATTCCGACAGGAGCCGGCAACCCGCCGGGAGGAACCTCTCCGAGCGGTGTGAGGGCAGCGGTGGCCGTCGCGGCGATGTCTAGCCGACGAATGCCCAGGAGACCGGCCAGGAACGTCGATGTCTGGCCGGACGCGCGGACCAACAAGGCATCTGCGCCGATATTGGTGGCTGCGAGGCGTTGTGACGCCGGATTCCAAGCCCCGATCCGCAACTCCGCAAGCGTCAGCGTCGTCAGATTGATCCGGTTCTGGTCCGCCACCTGAGCCGCCGCCCTCAACACGCGCGTTCGGTCTACGGCTGAGAGCATCTGCGTCGTGATCGTAGCCGGCGTGCGTTCGTAAACGCCGCCCAGCTGGCGTGCGCCGGCCAATGCCGCGGCATCCGCGACCGTCTGGGCATGATGCCGTGACAAGAGCGCCGCGCCGATATCCACGACGACTGCTCCCACCAGGAGCAACGCCGTCATGGCCACGGCGACCACTACGGCCACCGCCCCGCGATCGGTATGCCACGACGATCGGGGCAATGCATTTGCTGCAGGCGATCTACTCATGCCGCATCACGGTGCGCGAGCGAAGCGTCACAGTTCCTCTGAGTGCCGGGATTACATTCGCCATCACATAAAACTGATAGGGTGCCGACACCGTCACGATCAGATCGGTCCCGCTAGGGCCACCCGCGCCAGTGACGGCAATCATGGGTGTCACGCCGGTCACTCCTGCCTGGGTAAACACCCTGCGTGCCAGCGCTTGAATGTCGGCAGCGGTCGGCCTCGGCACGGACTGTCGAATGCCAAGACGCGCCCCCTCCCGACTAGCCGTGGCCAGCACCTGTTGCCGGGACAACGCAACGCCGAACTCGATGATCCCGAACAGCACCATGATCAAGACGGGAAGCAAGAGGGCAAACTCAACGGCAGCGGCGCCTCGCTGGTTCATATGGCCTGGCAATGGAGGCCACCGGTTAGCGAACCGGCGGTTGGCGCGCGGCGGAGCGCTCGACAAATAGCGGCGGAGAGTCACCCCTGCATCCTCACGTGCATTCCTAACGACGTCTCCGGTACACTCCAGGCAATGGCGGTCGTTTTCGACATGTCCGAGATCGAGAGGCTTACGCATCACGCGGTCTGCCTACGGATGCACGTCGTCCGGCAACGGAGGCATTGCGGCGCCGGTCGCCTCTTTCATTCCCGGAGGCGGCTGCGGTGGGGCAACCATTCCACCCTCTTGTGAACGATCGAACGTTCTGAGATAGCCACGCATGACCATCTGCGCCGCACGACCATCTATGCCTGCAAGGTCACTCCGCCGGCTATCCGACGATCCGATCTGCGCTGCCTTCAGGGCCGCCAGCGATGTGCCGAATTTCTCTTGCATCGGCGGCGGACTTGCGCAACCGGCCAACAACAGGGCCGTCAAGACCACGGCCGCCGAAATCGCTTCGTGTCTCATCGTCATCGCTCCTTCCTACGGCATTATCCTTGTCCCCGGCACCCCTGATGGACCGATGCTCAGGGCATCATAAGGCCGGTGGCCTCGCGCGATTTTTCTTCACGGCCGGCTGGGACCTCTACGCCACGCATGTCCGATGCGCTACCGTGTCGACTCGGTAAGCGACCTTTTAGGTAAAAATCGACGTCGTCCGGGTCCAGATACCCATCGGTGGGCAGCGTGATCTGCGCATCCGTCATCGACCTGACAAAATGCGGCGTGACGATGATGACCAGTTCCGTTTCATTCTTCTGATATTGCGCGCTGCGGAACAACGCGCCAAGGATGGGAATGTCGCCGAGGACCGGATACTTCGAGACGGTTTCCCGAACACTTTCCCTGAGCAGACCCGCAATGGCGAAACTCTGGCCGTCCTCCAATTCAACCATGGTGGAGGCGCGCCGCGTCGTAATCGCAGGCACGACAAAGCCTTGTATCGAGAGCCCGTTCGCGAAATCCAACTCCGAGACTTCCGGTGTCACGGTGACGGCGATCTGGCGCGCGCTCAACACCACCGGGCGGAAATTGAGCTGGATGCCGAATTTCTGGAACTGAATGGTGGTCACGCCGAAGGCTTGCGGGACGGGAATCGGAAATTCTCCACCGGCGAGGAACTGCGCATCCTGTCCGCTTAAGGCGATCAACGTCGGTTCCGCCAGTACCTTCACCAGATTGTCTTCCTTCAAAGCATCGATGAAACCGGTCCAATTGGCCGACCCGCTCTGAAAGCGAAACAAGGCGTTCACGGCTTGCCCCAGCCCGAATCCGAAGGGCGGCACAGCACCGAGCGGCGAAAGGACGGATGAGGCGTCGCCGGAAGGAAGAGGGGACGCCAATCGCTTGAGGACCGATGCGCCGAATTGACTGCCGGATCCGTTCACATAGGAGAGATTGACTCCGATCCTCCGCAACATCGTCCGGTCCATTTCCGCAACACGGACCTCCAGCATGACTTGATGGCTTCCACCGACCTGCAGGAGATTCAGCACCTTGCCCGGCGCATAGGTTTCGGTCACGGCGAGGACTTGTGTCAGAGCTGCCGAACTGGTCATGGTACCGCTCAAGGCGATATGCTCTTGCGTCGTCACGACTCGAAGGGCCTTCTCGTCAGGAAAGAGGGCGTGGAGATGTTCCTGGAGGCGCGAGACATCCGGAGACACCACCACGTCATAGGCGGCAAAGACTTCGCCGGTGGTGTTCCATAACGTGAGGTTCGTCACCCCGGCGGTTTTTCCCATCAAGTACACCTGACGAGGGCTCAGCACGAGCGCATCGGCCACCCGTGGATCGGCCACGGATACTCGGGCAAGCGATGCCGACGTTTCGATGAGCATCGATTTTCCGATCGTGACGGACACCCGTTCGACAGGTCGTGTTTCCCACTCAGCAGCCGAGCAAGGTTGCGCCGAGATTACAGCGAAGGCGCCCCAGAGGATCAGTTTCCACCAGCTCACCTGTTGATTCCGCACGCCACCCATTGTCTCTGTCACATACCTTTCTCTGCCTATCAAGCAGCTAAAACTTTACTTCCGTCCGTGAAACGCCCCGGATTACTTCCACCGACACGGTCGGCGGATGCATCGCTGTTTCGGCGATGAAACCGTCCTGAACCGGTGTCGCGGCCACAATGTTGCCTTCCCGGTCGCCGGTTGACGTGCGCGCGGGAGTCCGGGTTTCATCCGGCCTGTTGGGGCCGGTGCTGTCGGGGGGCGCGAGCGCGCCTCCCGCTTCCGCGCCAGTCGTCACCGCTGCCTGACTATGCACATAGGGCTGAAGCCGAGGCAGTGTACCCACAGTTGTCGACGCGTCTGCCGTCGGCTTGGCACTCGATGCGTGAGCCTGCTCCCTCGCGCTCGTGCGGATCATTCCATCGGAGGGCCGGTCACGAACGATTCTTCGTTGTCGCGACACAGTCTCAGATGTCCTCTGTGGGTCTGACCTCTGGTCCCCGAAGAGCGATGACACGGTCGCACCCGGTGTCACGACGGTCGCCGCGCTGCGCGGGTTTCTGAGCGCCAGATGCACTTTTCCTTCCATTGATGCGAGTGACAGCCGCTCCGCCTCGTGGGGAGCCACCTCCAGGGTGACGACGGTCGGCGGGGTGCGCGAGGCCTTCCGGCCTGAGAGAAGCGACTCCTCCTCTTTGCCGGTCGACGCATCCAGTCCGGTCGACAGCACCATAATGTCGGCTAACACCAACTTCGTGGTCGGTTCACCGCCGTTGAGCACTCGCGACATGGTGGTTAGAACGTCCACGCGGTCGCCAGGTTTCAAAATCCCTCCGACTCCCGTGACATCATCCACTTTGATGGCCATGGCACGCTTCTCGGGATGGGTGACGGCCGCGATGCCGCCGGTCGTGACGTCGGTAGGCGCGAGTTTCGAGACAAGAATAGGTTCCTGCGAGGTAAGCGGCGTCAACAGCACGCGACCGATCAGTTCATCGCTCGACGGGAAGGTCCCATCAGGGACGCTCTCGGAGGGAAAAGACACCACACGGACGGCATCACTGGACAGCACGGTTCCCCAGGGAAGCGCGTGGGCAGCCACGGCGACGGACGTCATTCGATTGTTCGCGCTGAGCTCGGTTCGCGTCTCATCCAGTAGTTGCTGGACATAGCCATATGCGAGTAGGCTGCTCACCGCTCCGATCGTTCCCCCCAGCCCGATCACAAGGAGTGCCCGTTGCCGAGATGTCAGCGCCATATATATGCTCCTCGCGATACAACGTCACCACCGGTCTAATAACGGGGCACGCGGTCTCCCTGGTATGCCGCTGAGATGTTCATTCTGCTTCCGCCGTGGGGGTGACAGGGTGCCACCGTCTCCCGGCTATTCATGCGATCCGTCAAGAGATCAACGACAGATCTCCTCGCCACCACAGTGTCAGTGCCGTCCCGAGCGCGATCACGATACCGTACCGGAGCAACGGTTCTGGAGCGGTCGACGTTGCAGAGGGCGCCGGACAACCGGTGAGCGCAATCGTCAGACCCCCTGCATAGACGGACCGCAGCATCGTCCGCCATCCCCGGTGTCGGCAACCGACGCCCAGTGCATAGATCCCGCCGAACAGAGCGATGGCCACGGCGGCCTGCATCACGCCGAACGGTCCCAAGCAGCTTCCGACCGCGCCAAGAAGTTTCACGTCTCCGGCCCCCATTCCTCCGCACACATAGAAGCCGATCAGCAGAGCGATGCCGACACAGTACCCGGCCAGACTACCGACCAGGCCGATCAGGCCATTGTGTGCGGTCTGCAAGATGATGCCGCCGCTCACACCTGTCATCGTGAGCCAATTTGGAATCAGCCCCCTCGCCGCGTCGCTGACCGCCCCGAGGATCACCACGACCAGAACGAATAGCATCATGTCCATCGTCACCTCGAAGGGAGTGATGGCGCAGCCATGGGTTCAGCGAATCAGGCCGGCCAATCGCGTGAACATGTTCCTGATATTGCCGCCGAGCGTAAACGCTGCCGTGGCGATGACCACCGCGATCGCAGATGCGATCAATGCGTACTCAATGGCCGCCGCACCGTCTTCTTCCTGGAAAAATCGTCGCATGGCATTCAGCATGACACTCTCTCCTTGTTAGAAAGAACCAGATTTCGTAGGCAGGTTACCGACGCCTACCCCTTCCGACTCATGTATCGGCGGAATACCCGTTAGACTTAAGCCCCGCCGCTCTGTTTTTAATAGTCGTCAGTCCCAGCTATAGATGGCCTCCACACAATTGCCAGCGCCCTGGAAGGTCACCTTCTGACATAGTGCGCGGACGAGCGCGAGTCCGCGACCGAACAGCGAATCATTTGCGGACAACGGTGCGGCGGGATGGCTAGCATCGAATCCCGCCCCGCTGTCTTCGACACGCACGATCAATCGGGCCCCGCTCGAAGATGGAGCATGCGTTATGGAGATCTGCACATAGCCGTCTTGCAATGCGGCCAGGCGTCGGTCGCGCTCCTGGTAATAGGCGTCGAATCCCTCGGGCGAAGTTTTCAGACTCGATTGTATTCCCAATACGCCATGGTCGATTGCATTTGAGAGAAGTTCCGTCAATACGGTGAAGAAGCGCTCCCGGTGTCGGGCATGACCTGGTAGCAGGCTCACCAGCTGCATCAAGTCCGGTAGCGGATCTTCCGTCCGCATTGCGTCAGGCCCCAATCGAACCTCAATCTGCCAAGGAAGCTGACACGAACGCTCCCGTGATGGCGGATTACCCCCTACTGTGAATCGTTCGAGAATGATGTCGTAAGGCACATCGACCACCGTAATATCGTCTTCCTGGACGCCTCCATCGGCGAAGGCAGTGAGCGCGGCCACGAGTGCCTCGAAGGTATGCGACGCCGGACCTTGCCTGACAACCTCATGGACCCGAGATTCACCGAACAGCTCCCCCGATGGGCTGCGCGTTTCGATCACGCCGTCCGTATACAGAATCATTCGGTCGCCCGGCTGTAGGTCATAGGTTTCTAGATTCGACATGAACTCTTCGGCATGCAGCACTCCTAGGGGAGGATGCTGCGACGTCCATTGCAACCGAACCCCCGCCCTCGGGTTGATGACCAAGACCGGTGGAAGCCCGCCGTTCCACACCGATGCCCGGCCGCGGACCGGATTGATTTCGATTGCGCTGGCTGCACAGAAGATTCCGACCGGCATCGTGTAATTCAACTTGCGGTTGATCTCCCGTAAAATATCCCCTAACGCATGCCCTCGCTCGGTCATTCGATAGAACACGTCGGCCAACGGTAATGCGCCGATTGCGGAGGACAAGCCATGGCCTGTGAAGTCGCCAACGAGGACATGGAGAATACCGGTTGGAGTCGTCCCGGCTAATACGAGATCGCCTCCGAGGATGGCCGCGGGCGCCACATGGTAGGTGATACCCATTCGCTCCATGCAGGGAGTCGCCAGGATTTTTGCACGAATCTCATTGGCTACCTCAATTTCGCAGAACGAGCGGTCTCGATACGATTCAAGTTCCTGCTTTTGTTCCGTAACTCGCGCGTGGAGTTCCTGCACGCGCGACCAAGCTGAGAGCTTCGCTCGCAGGAGGGGCAGGCTATACGGTTTTGTGAGCACGTCGTCTCCCCCGGAGGCAAGACATTCGGTCAGACCTTTTTCATCGGTCACGGCCGTCAAAAAAATAACCGGCACGAAGCGCGCGCCGGCTCGCTGCTTGATCAGT
>JAHBTD010000014.1 GCA_019638775.1 Fimbriimonadaceae bacterium
CGCCAGGGGCGAGTGGGCTGCGGCGGAACCCTTGTACGAGCGGGTGCTGGCGATCGAACGCAAGACGCTGGGTGCGGCGCACCCCGATGTCGCGATCAGCTTGAACAACCTCGCCGAGCTCTATCGGAAACAGGGGCGGGAAACGGCGGCCGAATCCTCGTATCGGCTGGCCCTTACGCTGATGGAGCAGGCGCACGGCCCCGATCATGTGGAGCTGGGGCCGGTGCTCAACAACCTGGCCGCACTATACAAAGGCCGCAGGATGTATGCATGGGCGGAACCGTTGTATGAACGGGCGTTAAAAGTGCGTCGGCTAGGCTTGGGCAACGACCACCCGGCCGTGGCAATGGGATTGAACAATGCTGCGTGCCTGTATCAGGACGTGGGGTCCTATGCCGCGGCCCAACGATTGTTCGACGAGGCACTCGCCATCGCCGAACGGGTGTCAGGTCCGCAGGCTTCCTTGACCGGCACCATCCTCGGCAACATGGCATTTTTGGCTGATGAGCAGGGACTGGCGATGCAAGCACAGCTGCTCTACCAGCGGGCGCTGGTCATCCAGCAACAGCAACTCGGGTTGCACCATCCGACCGTCGGACTCCTGGCGGAACGGTATGCGCGTGTGCTCGATGTGCTGGGTCAGCCGGTCGAAGCGGGGTTGTTCGCAGCGCGGGCCGCCTCGATTCGCGCGCGGGTCCAGTCGGAAGCGGTGAAGCAAGGGGCCGGGCGTCGCCTGGGCCCGACCGTCGGTGAGGTCAGGCGGTAATCGTCCTCAGGATCAGAAAGGAAGGTGTCTCATGCCGGTCGGTCACGCAGTGGCAGCACCCCCTCGAACTCAGATTGCCGGGGCACCTCATCACGACGCAGGCTTGAGCGTCGCCGTGGTGCGACTGTTGGCCTTGGCGTTGGATATCAGTGAAGGCTGGTCGCCGGCTCCACCCGCCGCCGGGTTGCTGATCCCGTTCGGGTATCGAGATTGGCCGAGCCTGACGTCGATGGTCGAGTCGCGGGAGGGGACGCAGCAGCTACGATTCTACGTGTGTCCCAAGGCACTGCTGACGACCGACTCCGAGTCCTTCCCGGTCGGCACGGTCTTCGTGGTGGAATCCCAGCCCTACCCGTCGCGTGCAGTGGGAGCGGGGGCGCGTCCTTCCCTGTTTGCCATGGAGAAGTGTGCCGGTATGAGCATGAACAGCCGGGGATGCGGGCAGCGGGACTCCTGGATCTATGCCAGTTGGAATGCGGCCGGTTCCCCAGCGACGACGGAGCCCGGCCGATGCGGGATTTGCCGGTTGCCATGGTTGCCGTCGATCCACAGCTGACGATCGGTGGACGGGGCTCGACGGTTGGACTGCGCTGACCACGCAGTGAGCCCCGATGAGGGAAGCGTACGCCCATACGCTTCCCTCTCCCACCATCGTTCCTGTCTTTCCTGCACCAGCCCCAGTCTCTCCGTCACTCAACAATCTGTGTCGAATGTTGTACAATGCGCCCCACGAAATTCGTCGGGCCACTTATTTACCGAGGAGGAATGATCATGACTCACGTACGTACTGCCATGGTGGTGTTGTCCTTGTCCGTGCTGGTGCTGGCCGCGCCGATGGGCTATGCCCTGGCCGACGGCGGGCATGTGAAGGAAACCATCAAACATGCCAAGGAGGGCGTGGAGCACGAGAAGGAAGCCATCAAGCATCTGGAGGAATCCGTCAAGGCGAGCAACGATCCTCATGCGAAGGAAGCGCTGGAGCATGCCAAGGAAGCCGTCAAACATGCCGAGGAATCGCTGGCGCATGCGGAGCAGGCGTCAGGCAAAAAGGGCAAGGCGAAGAAGTAAGCGCTCGACCGTCCCCGTGCTGCTGCTACATCTGAGGTGAGAAGTCTCCGGCCGGATCGACCCCGAGCACGCTTCTTCTTATCGACTTCACCCTAGTCGATCGTGTAGCATCCGTTGGCATCCATGAGCGGGCGTCTGTAGACGGCCGGGCTTGCCGGGGCTATAACTCCTCACCCTAGGGAGGTAGCCCCATGCGAAAACTCTTCATCGCCCTGCTGCACATCCTGGTGCTGGTCGGTGGAACGGCGGGGTGGGCGGCGGACGATACGCTCGAGCGATTGTTGCGGGCGCAGGCGTTCAATCGAGAATTTGAGGGATTCGATTCGTACTACGTGATGATCGAAGCCGATCATCTACAACCGGACGGGTCGCACGAAGTGCTGGCAGTAGCCAGCGGCAAATTTTCTGATAATACCAAGCGGATGAAAGTGTTATTTCTCATCATGGATGGTCACATTGTCGGCGGTCAGGTGCTGGAAGGCACTGGTCTTCCTCCGTGCCTGGCGCAGGAGCATCGTTCGTCTTCATCCCTTTAACCTGACAGGAGGTTCTGTATGCTGAGCAGGAGTGCAGTGTTGTTTTTGGGCGCGTTGAGTCTGTTGTCGAGTGCGACCGGAGCCTGGGCGTTGCAAGCCGGCGGCGTCGAGGTCGGCGACCTCGCGACCGGTTCCGTGGTCGGCCAGCCCTTCAAGGAATTGGAAGTGGATGCGCAGTTGTTCGCGGTGGAAGTGGGCGGCTTGAAGGCCTGGTACCCACCGACCACCGTCATCGACTTCAAGATCCGTCCCGGTCGGCCGGTCTTGCTGAAGGTGACGAACAACACCTCCACGGACCGCGGTTTCCAGATGACGGATCCGGTCAATGCAGCCTCGCCGTTCGTGCTGAAAGCCGAAGTGGTGCTCAAGCCCGGGGAGACTAAGTACATCGGCATTCCGACCAGCGACCTGTTCAACGCCACGCAGGGCAACACGCTGACCTATCACGATCAGTTGAATCCGAAGCAGCCCGGTGGTCAGTTGATCATGATTAAGTAACGGCCGAATCGAATCGGTTGTGGCCACGCCCCGTTCATCTCCGGATGGACGGGGCGTTGTCGTTCAGGGCCACGGCGCTGTGGGCGGTGATAGGCGTAAGACTCGCGGGGGCGAAAGGCGGCTCCATGCACGGGTCGGTCGATGGGCGGGGGCCTGACGCTTACCAGTAATAGGGAAACCGTCCGTACGGTCCCCAATAGGGATGCCAGAACGGGCTGTAGTAGGGATAGGGGCGGTATCGGAATTGATCCGAGTCTTGAGTCGGAATCCAGGTGCGGAAGCTCTTGATGTCGATCACCGGATAGACGTAATCCGTTTCATCCAGCGGCAGGGTGACCGAACCGGTCAGTTCGCCGGTGACGGTGAGGAAGGTCCCGGGAGGCACGGTGGCCGGGTCGAGAAATTCACGTTGAATAGCTACGAAGCGACCTTGGGACTTCATCAAATCCAGCGACGGCTGCTGGGCGCTGTTGAGCGGCAGCTGGAGTACTTCGAGACGGGTGCCGTCTTTCAGGCGGCGGGCCGACAGGACTTGCCCGCCGAGCACGAGCGTCTGTCCTTTGAAGGATTCCGGGGTCGCCTTGATGTGAGAGAACGGCGGAGACGGGGGGCTGCCGTCGGTCGATTCACGCTGGTCTGCGGAGGTCGCACAGGCCGTTACCATCGCGGCAAGGCAGAAAATACCGATCCCCTGTAGAAGTTTGCCCCGCATCGTTGGCATTATAACAGATGTGGACGATCGTGAGCGTTGTTTCTCATGCCCACGAGTCCGCTGAAGCGAGTCCTGTTGCAAAAAAGGAGTGCAGCGTATGGTGATGCGTCGTGTGTGGTATGGGGGTCTGTTCATGGGGCTGATGGCGATGGCCTGGCTCGGGTTCGCGGGCCTCGCGCAGGCGGGGAAACCTGAATTGAAAGGCAACTTTCAAATCTTGAGCGAAGAAAAGTCGACGCATAAGCCGGGGAAGGTTCAGTTGGTGGAGTTTGCCGACTTCTATTGCCCGCATTGCCATCGGTTCGACGGCGAAGGATTGGCGATTCTGGAGAAGGCATTCGGCAGCAAGTTGGAGACGGTGATGGTGGGGTATCCCGTCATTCCCGGTAAGCTGCCGACGGCCTTCGATATGTATGAACAGGCCAAGACCATGGGCAAGGGTAACGAGATGAAGCGAGCCTTGTTCCGCACCATTCATACGGACAAGATCGGCATCATCGACAAGGCCATTCGGGAGGTCCTGATCCGCGAGGTCGGATTGAATCCGGCCGCGTTTGAGGACGGTCTGGCCAGCGCGAAGCCGGCGAGGGCCTTCGAAGACGGACGGAGATGGGGGGATCGCATCAAGGTTCAACAGACTCCGACGGTATTGCTCGACGGCAACATCAAGGTCGAACAGATCGACCCGGAAAACCTGAAGGTGATCATCCAGAGCATTCTGGATGGAGACAGCATGAAAAAATAGTCGGAGCGAATAGCTGATAGCTGGTGGCTGATAACAAGAGTGAAAAGAGTGACGGACGGTTCGTTGCTTCCGATTCGTGACTCGACGCCATAAGCCATCGGCCATCAGCTCCGCGCTTCCCAGCGGGAGTCATGCATGGCACGTGATCCAGTCTGCGGTATGACGGTGGAGCCGGACCAGGCGGCGGGGCATGCGGAACATGAAGGTCAGACCTACTATTTCTGCAGCCTCCATTGCCTCGACCGGTTCCGCGCCCAGCCGACTCAGTACGTGACGAAAGCGGTCCCCGCCGGGGTCGGTGCTCAGCAGCCCGGCCGCCGGCCGCTGCCGATGATGCCGCCGATGCCGGAACAGCCGGTCGGAGGCGGGGAACGCGATCCGGTCTGTGGGATGACCGTCCAGCCGGCCACGGCGGCCGGCTCCCACATCCATGAACAGAAGACCTATTATTTCTGCTGCCAGGGTTGCCTCGCGAAGTTCCGCGCCGATCCGGTGCGATACCTATCCCCCGCGTCCGCTGTGCCTGAGCCGAAACCACTGCGTCAGTTCGGGGGAAAGGCCCTGCCCATGTTGGGAGCCTCGTCCCCCGGTCCATCGGCGGCGGCTGTCATCGACCCGGTCTGCGGGATGACGGTGGATCCCGCCACGGCGGCCGGGTCTTTCGCCTACGAAGGCACGACCTATTACTTCTGCTGCCAAGGTTGTCTCACCAAGTTTCGCGCCGCCCCCGAGCGTTATCTGTCGCCAGGCGTCGCCAAAGAGACGATGCCCACTCCGGCCGCTCCGGGCACCAAGTATGTCTGCCCCATGTGTCCGGAAGTGTTGGAGGAGAAGCCGGTCCCTTGCCCGAAATGCGGGATGGCCTTGGAGCCGGATTCCGTGCAACCGCTGCCGACCAAGACAGAATATGTCTGCCCGATGCACCAGGAGATCGTGCAGGCGGAGCCGGGGGCCTGTCCGACATGCGGAATGGCGCTGGAACCACGGACGGTCACCGTCGCAGAGGAGCTGAATCCTGAACTGGTCGATATGGCCAGGCGGTTCTGGGTGGCACTGGCACCCGCGGCGGTGGTGTTCCTCCTGGCCATGTCGCATATGATGCCCGGTCATCCGGTGCAACATCTGTTGTCGGATACGCAGTCGGCCTGGGTGCAGTTGGTGCTCAGCACGCCGGTGGTGCTGTGGGCCGGCTGGCCGTTTTTTCAGCGCGGCTGGGCGTCGATCGTGCACCGCAGCCCGAACATGTTTACGCTGATCGCGATCGGCACCGGTACGGCCTACCTCTATAGCATGCTTGCGACGCTCTTCCCGTCCTGGATTCCGCCATCGTTCCATCTTGAGAGCGGGGCGGTGCCGGTGTATTTCGAAGCGGCGGCAGTGATTACCGTGTTGGTGCTCTTAGGTCAGGTTTTGGAACTGCGAGCCAGGAGTCGCACGACCGGTGCGATCAGGGCGCTGCTCGGCTTGGCGCCCAAGACGGCGCGGCTGTTGTGTGACGACGGCCGGGAAGAGGATGTGCCGCTCGAACAGGTGCAAGTCGGCCATCGGCTGCGGGTGCGTCCCGGTGAACGGGTGCCGGTGGACGGGACCATTCTCGAAGGTTCGACGTCGATCGACGAGTCGATGATTACCGGCGAATCCATGCCTGTCGAAAAATATGCCGGGGAGCGGGTCACCGGCGGCACGATCAACGGATCGGGCGGCGTGGTGATGCGAGCGGATCGGGTGGGAGCGGATACGTTGTTGTCCCACATCGTTCAACTGGTGGCCGAGGCGCAACGCAGTCGAGCGCCTATCCAGCGCACCGCCGATGTGGTGGCCGGGTACTTTGTGCCGACCGTCGTCGGCGTGGCGATCGTCAGTGGATTGCTGTGGGCCTGGCTGGGACCGGAGCCCCGTCTGGCGCATGCCCTGTTGAATGCCGTGGCGGTGTTGATCATTGCCTGCCCCTGCGCGCTTGGGTTGGCGACGCCCATGTCCATCATGGTGGGGACCGGGCGAGGGGCGTCGGCCGGAGTGCTGTTCAAGAAGGCCGAGGCGCTGGAGCGGATCGAAAAGATCACGACGTTGGTGTTCGACAAAACCGGGACGTTGACGGAAGGTAAGCCGAAGTTACGGGTGGTCAGCGCATTGTCGCCCTGGTCCGAAACGGAGCTCTTGCGAATGGCCGCGTCGGTGGAACGGGCGAGTGAGCATCCGGTCGCCAATGCGATTGTCGGCGGGGCCGACGCGCGAGGACTCACCGTGGAACCGGCCACCGGGTTCAGGTCGATGGCGGGAAAAGGCGTCATGGCGATCGTCGGGACAAAGCAGGTTGCCGTGGGCACCATCGATTGGCTGCGGGAGCTGAATGTCGACGACGAGATCGCGCTTGCCGACTTGGAGGCCAATGCGGAGCTGATGCAGCAGACAGGACAAACCGTGATGGCGGTCGCCGTCGAGGGCCGTGCGATCGGATTGCTCGGCGTGGCTGACCCGATCAAGAGTTCCACACCGGAGGCGCTCCGCTGGTTGAGACAGGAGGGCATTCGCCTGGTGATGGTGACCGGCGACCATGCCGTGACGGCGCAGGCGGTCGCCAAGGAATTGGGATTGGATGAGGTTCGCGCCGGCGTGAAACCGGAAGAGAAGGGCCGGATTGTGCAAGAGTTCCAGCGGCAAGGCCAGGTTGTCGCCATGGCCGGGGACGGCATCAACGATGCGCCGGCCCTTGCGCAGGCGGATGTCGGGATCGCCATGGGGACCGGGACCGATGTCGCGATGGAGCATGCCGGGGTGACGCTCGTCAAAGGCGATTTGCGGGGTATCGTCCGGGCCTACCGGTTGAGTAAGGCGACCATGCGAAACATCCGTCAGAATCTCTTCTTCGCCTTTGTGTACAATAGTGTCGGTGTGCCGGTCGCCGCCGGGCTCTTCTATCCGGTGTTCGGACTCCTCCTCAGCCCGATGATCGCCAGTGCTGCCATGACATTGAGTTCCCTTTCCGTGATTTCGAACGCGTTACGCCTCCGGCAGACCGATTTATGAGTTCTGCGTGTGCAGGCTGACGGCGCGTGATAGGCTGCGGATTATTTCAGGGATGTTGCGCGCCATGTCGGTGGGTCGACCACAAGCGGGCTTCTTGGCTCTAGCAATCGCGGGCGCCCTGCTGGGCAGCGGGCCGGATAGATCTGCCTCGGCTGCGGATCTGCTTGCCCCGCGCCCGTCGAAGGTCAGCACCACTGGCGATTTGCAGGCACAGGTGCGGGCCACCGCAGCGAAAGTCCTACCCGCCGTCGTCAGTATCGCCTCCACGGTCATGGTGAACGACCAGGCGTTCAGCGATGAAGGTCTACCCTTCGGCATGTTCAAAGATGTGCCGCCGCGCCGCCAGTACGGGCAGGGCTCCGGTGTGATTGTGTCGTCGGACGGGTATATCATCACGAACAATCACGTGGTGGCCGATGCGGTGGATGTGGAGGTCATTCTGGCCGATCGACGGCAGTTCAAGGGCCGCGTCGTTGCGACGGATCCGAAGACCGATGTGGCCGTCGTGAAGATCAATGCCGCCGGTCTCCCCTCGGCGGCCTGGGGCGATTCCAGCGCACTGGCGGTCGGCGATTTTGTCCTGGCCATCGGCAATCCGCTGGGCTTGAGCCGCACGGTGACGTTCGGCATCGTCAGCGCGGTCGGCCGTGCGGACGTGGGAGTTGCCGATGTGGAAGATTTTATTCAGACCGATGCCCCGATCAACCCCGGGAATTCGGGCGGCGCATTGGTGAACACGAATGGGGAGTTGGTCGGGATCAATACCGCCATTGCCAGCCCCACCGGCGGGAGTGTCGGCGTCGGGTTTGCCATTCCCAGCAACATGGCCAGGACCGCCATGCAGAGCCTCATCAAGACGGGCCGTGTGGTCCGCGGATTTCTGGGCGCGTCCACGCAAGATGTCACGCCGCTGCTGGCCAAGATTTTTCACCTCCCGGACGTGAAGGGGTCGATCATCACCGACCTGCAGGCCAAGGGCTCAGCCGAACGGGCGGGGTTGAAACGCGGCGATGTGGTGGTGCGGTTCGACGGGCGCGATGTGATGGACAGCGGCCATCTGCGCAACCTCATGGCGGCAGCCGCCATCGGCAGCAAGCACCGGGTCGAGCTGCTCCGCGATGCCCGTTTGATGCAAGCGGAATTGACGGTGCAGGAAGCGCCGCGCGAACGGCAACGCAAGGCCCAGACTGCCGAGACGGCCGGTCCCACGACGCATCCCCTGTCCGGCGTGATCGTCGATGAAATCACGCCCGCGTTGGCGCGGCAGATGGATCTCCCGGCCAACACCGGTCTGGTGGTGACGGATATCGAAGACGGCAGCCTGGCCGAAGTGTCGGGGCTTCAGCCCGGCGATCTGATCCTGGAACTGAACCGACAACCCATCCCCAACTTCAGCACATTTCAACGGCTCGCCGAGCCCCTCCGCGCCACGGACCTCGCGCTCCTGCTCATCAACCGGCAGGGCAGCCTGCTCTATATCCCGATCCAAAGCGAATAGTCGGGTTCGACGGCCTACCGGTATCCGGTACTGTCCGATCCTCTGCCTCAGGGCCAACCCGGCGAGTTATCGCCTGTTGCCGGAAACTCCAAAGAAATTGAAATTGCCAACCGCTATGGCAGACTGATCGCGTAGGGCCAGGAATCTCTGGCATACGCGATGACAAAGAGGTGCCCCGTGCGGTCGATGCGAGCGGTGAGCTGTCTGTTGCTGCTGTGGGTCTGTTCGGCCTGTGCGCCGGAGCCGGATCGAGCTCCGTCTTATCTTGTCGGAGTATGGGAAACGCATGCCGAAGGATATGCCGACCAGCATATGTTTATCGATGAGGGCCGGATCGGTTTCGGGACCAGTGCAGTCGCGGCGAACGGGTATGCGATTACGAAGGTCGACGAAAGCCGGGAAGCAGGCAAGACCCTGTTCGTCGTGTCCTATCAAGATGCCGAACAGGCCAAATTTCAGTTGGCCTTTTTCTATGAACCGGCCGGCGGCGGACGAATCACCTTCAAGAATCAGGATCATTTGACATGGACGAAAAAGGCGGCGACCACATGAGCCGACCACGATTCAGACGACACTTCTTGTGGGATACGGTTCAGCCGCGGTTCCTGGGCTTGAGCTTCTGTTACGTCGTGGTCGTGATCGCGGCGGTGTCGGTGGCCCTCTTTGTGCCGTTGATGCTTGAACTCAATCACCTGCCCCTCTCCTCAGCCGAAGCGCAGCGCGTAGCCGAACAATTCGAGTTGCTCCATAGCCGGTTTTGGCCGGTGGTGTTCGTCGTCTCTCTCCTCCTGATCGTGCATGGCGTGTTCTTCTCGCACCGGATCGCCGGACCGCTCTATCGCTTCCGGCGGATTTTTCAGTCCGTCGCGAGCGGAGATCTGACCGTGCGCACGTCGATCCGCAAGAGCGACTACCTCCATGTCGAAGCCCAATGTCTTGGGGAAATGGTCACTGCCTTGCGGGAGAAGATCGGGCGGATCGAGGCGCACCATGCCGAGATGGCTCCGCAATTGGAACGGCTGAAGGCGGCAGCCGCGCGTGGAGCGTTGCGTGAGGTGGAGCAGGAAACAGAACGATTGCGCGCAACCGTCGAACAACTCGCCCAGGCGATGGAGCCCTTCCAGACCGATTCCACACCGAATGCGCCGCCCCCCGCATCGTTGCCCACTGCGGCAGGATTTTAGGATCGTCATGGCCTACGTTTGCCTCGATCGTCGCCAGCAGGGATTTACCATCATCGAGTTGGCGATTGTGACGGTGATTGTCGGTCTCCTCGCCGGCTTGGCCGTGCCGACCTACCTGGGATATTTAGACAAGGCCAGGCTGACGCGCTGCATCGCCGAAATTCGCTACATTTCCCGTGCCATCGATTCGTACAAGAGCGCGTATGACATTTACCCTAACACATTGGCCGATGCGGGTGCGGGCGACATCGTCGACCCCTGGGGCAATCCCTATGAATATCTGAATATTGCGGCCCTAACCCTGCCTGGCAATGGCGGAGGCAACGGCGGTGGTGGAGGCGGAGGCAACGGCGGCGGGAACAACGGCGCCTGGCAGTGGATCCTGCCCAACGAGGCCTATGCCGCAGCCGGCGGGAATGCGTCAAGAGGCAGGCCTCGAAAGGACCGATTTCTGCACCCGATCAATTCCGACTACGATCTGTACAGCATGGGCAAAGATGGGGAGAGCGTCGAACCACTGACGGCCCAGAAAAGTCATGACGATATTATTCGCGCGAATGACGGCAGCTTTGTCGGACTCGCGGTAGAATTTTAGCGAGAACGAGCGACTGTGCAGATCGAGTACACCTTCCTCCGCAGCCGTGTCGCCCGCCGGGTGTTTGTCCTGTTCATCCTCTGTGCCCTGTTGCCGGTCGGCGCGTTGAGCCTGGTGTCGCTCAGCGACGTGAGGAGTCAGCTCACGCAGCAGGCGGAGCGTCGGGTGCGGCAGGAAAGCAAAGCCATGGGCATGGCCGTCTACCAACGGCTGTTGCTCCTGGAAGCGGAACTCCTGTCGACTATCGCGCAGCGGCATGCGGGTGCGGCAGCGCAGGTCGGGGAGTCGCCGTCACAGATGCTGCCGCGCCTTCCGGGCTTTGTCGGAATGGCCGCGGTGTCCGAGGTCGGCGAGCCCTCCGTGTTTCTCGGTGAGTTACGCTCTTTCCCGGCCTTCACCCAAGCGCAGCGGGCCCTGCTTCGTCAGAACAAGACGGTGCTCACCGTCGAGCGGGCTGATGCGGACCGGTCGCGTTTTTTCCTCTCCAGGCTCTCCGAATTCGATGGGCGGATCATCGTGGGGGAAGTCCATCACGAATTCTTATGGGACCTGGGCGGCAGCATGACGTTGCCGCCCGACACCTCGATGTGTGTCTTCGGCCAGGCCGGAGAGATCCTGTTCTGCAGTCATGGTGTCTCTGCGACGTTGCTGCAGCAATGGTCGACCCAGGGTGGAGGAGGCGCCGGGCTATTCGAGTGGCGAGACGAGCAGGATGTGTACCTGGCCGGGTCCTGGGCGATCCCGCTACGCTTCCAGTTTTCGACGGCGCCGTGGACGGTGGTGTTGAGCGAGCCACGGAGTTCCGTCCTGGCGCCGCTTGGGACGTTCCACTACCGCTTCATGTTGATCGTCGCGATCGCGCTGCTGGCCGTGGCGCTGCTCAGTGTGAGTCAGATTCGCAAGACCATGATTCCCCTTGAGCAACTCGGGGAAGGCACCAAACGCGTCGCGGCGAGAAACTTCTCACAACCGGTGCGGGTCGAGAGCGGAGATGAATTTGAGGAACTCGCCGTCTCCTTTAACGCCATGGCGAACCGGCTGCATCAACAGTTCACCCAACTGGCGACCATCCACGAAATCGACCGCTCGGTGCTGTCGGTGCTCGATCCCAGTCGTATTGTGGATACCGTCTTGGTCCGATTGCGTGACGTGTCGCCCTGCGAGGGCATTGCGGTGCTGCTGGTCGATTCTGTCGATGCGGCACGCGGGTGGCTGTATGCCCGGCTCGGGTCGGATCAGACGCAGACCGGCGTGACGGGCGTGGCGGTCAGCGAGGAGGACCGGCGAGTGCTCGTGACCCACCAGGGCAGCGCGACCGTGGTCAAGCCGTCAACGGGCGGCCTGTTCGGGCCGCTCTGTGTGCCCGGCGTTGCGTCGTTGCTGGTGCTGCCCCTGTTCCGTTCTCGCGACCTGCTGGGAGGGATTGCACTCAGTTATCGCCGTGCCCCCGGCATGAGCGACGAGCAGCTCGCGCAGTTACGGCAATTGGCGGATCAGGTGGCGGTGGCACTGAGTAATGCCTCGGATCTGGCCGAGCGGAAACGGGCGGAGACGTCGTTGCGTGAGAGTCATACACGTCTGGAGCAAGCGCTGACCGACCTAGAAACGGCACAGCAGCAGATGGTGCAACAGGAGCGGCTTCGCGCCCTCGGCCAAATGGCCAGCGGCATCGCTCACGACTTCAACAACACCCTCTCGCCGATCATGGGATTCAGCGAGTTATTGCTCCTGGCTCCCCAGATGGCGGCAGACCCGGTGCAACTGAAGGAATATCTTCAGACGATCAATATGGCCGCCAAGGATGCCGCGAAGGTCGTGAGCCGCTTGCGCGAATTTTATCGCCCCCGCCTCGACGCGGACTTAGCCGGCATTGTCGATCTGAACAGTCTGGTCCAGCAAAGTGTGAAACTGAGCCAGCCGAAGTGGAAGGACCAGGCGTTGGCAAACGGGGTGGCCGTCGAAATCAAGACGGAATTAGATCCGGTGCCTCCGGTGGCCGGACATGAATCGGAGTTACGCGAAGTGCTGACCAATCTGGTGTTCAACGCCGTGGATGCCATGCCGAAGAGCGGCTCGATCACGTTGCGGACAAAGGCGGAGAGCGACCATGTGAGACTGGACGTCACCGACACCGGCACCGGCATGACTGAAGAGGTGCGTCGACGTTGTCTCGAACCGTTTTTTTCCACCAAGGGTGAAAAGGGTTCCGGGCTGGGGTTGGCGATGGTATATGGCATCATCAAACGGTTGCGCGGCACGATCGATATTACCAGCGCCGTCGGGGTCGGGACGACCTTCAGCATTCGTCTGCCGATTCAGACCGAACAAGAGGCCGGCAACAAGCAGGAAGGTCACGGTCTGGCCGGTGTGCGGCTGAGGATTCTCGTGGTCGACGACGATCCGCTGGTGGGGCGTGTCACCGGAGAGTATCTGCGGGTGGCCGGTCATGAGGTGGAAGTCGTAACCAGCGCGGCCGAGGCGGTGAAGCGGTTTAACCCTGAGCGCGTGCATCTGGTCGTGACCGACCACGGTATGCCGCACATGACCGGGCGACAGTTGGCCGAGGTGATCAAGCAGGTGTCGCCGGACACCCCGGTGGTGCTGTTGACCGGCGGCGACGAGATCGAAGTGGCGGAGACGGCTTCGTCGGCCGTCGACGCCGAGTTGAGCAAGCCGTTGACCATGGCGGCGCTGCAACGGACTCTGTCCACCCTCACCTTTCCCCGTGCACTCGCTGCGCAGAGCGGAAAAGAAATTGGCGAGGCGGCGTGACGGTGGTAGTCTCGACCGTAGGAATAGGCGGACAGGGGAGCGGCGTGAGCGCGATGCAGGATCTTGATCTAAGCACCATCAAGCTGTTGTTGGTGGATGACGAAGCCCATTGCACCAAATTGATGGAGGCCTTCCTCAAACAGGCCGGCTTTAGCCTGATCACCATGACGAATGACCCTCGTCAGGCGGTGCAATTGTATCGAGAGGTCAAGCCGGATCTCGTCGCCCTCGACATGCGCATGCCGCACATGGATGGCTTTGAGGTGATGCGGCAGTTGCGACAGGTGATTCCCGCCGACGAGTATGTGCCGATTCTGATCGTGACGGGCGAGCTGGATGCGCCGACGAAACACAAGGCGCTGGCCGAAGGCGCCAACGATTTCCTCAACAAGCCGGTAGATGCCACGGAAGTGGTGCTGCGCATCAAGAATCAACTGCAGACCAGGCGGCTGCACCAGCAGGTCCGGATGCACAACGACCATCTGGAAGCTCAGGTGCGGTTGCGTACGAAAGTGGTGGAGCAGACGCAGTTGGATCTGCTGAACCGTCTGGTGCTGGTTTCCGAATACCGGCACGACGTCACCGGTGCCCACGCCTGGCGCGTCGGGCGTGTGGCCATGCTGCTGGCCGAAATGAAGGGGCTGCCGCCTGATCAGGTGGATCTGATTAAAAAGACGGCGCCGCTCCACGATGTGGGGAAAATCGGCCTGCGCGAGGCGATCAGCATGAAAGAGGGGGTTTACGAGCCCGCCGAGCTTGAAGCGATGAAGACGCATACGAAACTTGGCTCGAAGATTTTGGCGGATAGCCGGTCTCCCCTGTTAATGATGGCGCGGGAAATCGCCCTGACGCATCACGAACGATGGGACGGAAAGGGCTACCACAAGCTGAAGGATGTGCAGACGCCGCTCAGCGGGCGCATTGTGGCGTTGGCGGATTCCTTCGATGTGATGACCCACGCCTGCTCCTACAAGTCTCCGTTGAGCCTCAGCGACGCCAGGGCGGAAATAGAGCGCCATGCCGGGACGCAGTTCGATCCGGAGTTGAGTGGGTTGTTTCTGAAAGTCATCGACCGTGACGGTGAGTCATTGCTGGCCGACGTAACGGGTACGCCGTTCTTCGGCTAGGATTTCCGCCGGTTCGAGTGCTCTGCCCCCGGTTCTCTCCCGCAATCACCGGAATGTCGACGACGGAGTCCCCTCTCGCTTGACGGGTGAGCGCCCGGTTTTGTATTATCCGTGCCACGAAATTAACGTTCGTGCCATCTTGTGAGATGCAATGACCCAACTCGTGCGGTTCGGCGTGTCCCTCGACCAGGATCTGCTCGCGGAATTCGATCGTCTGATCGAACGGCGCAACTATACCAATCGCTCGGAAGCGATTCGCGATCTGATTCGAGACAGCCTGGTCGGGCAGCAGTGGGACGAGAATAGAGAGACGGTCGCGACGATCACCTTCGTCTATGATCATCATGTGCCGGGTTTGACGGGAAAGCTGGTTCACATCCAGCACGATTTCCAGGGCCACATTATGGCCGGGATGCATGTGCATCTCGACCATCACCATTGCCTGGAGGTCTTGGTGGCCCGAGGCAAGGGTGCGGCCATTCGCAAGGTCGCCGATGCGATACTCAGCGTCAAAGGCGTCAAACACGGGAAGCTCACCATGACGACGACGGGCAAGGGGCTCAGCCTCTGATGACGATTTGTGTGGTGGATGGTCGTGGCGGGGGTCTCGGGAGCCGGATGGTGGAAAAGTTACGCAGCCTTGTCGCGGATGGTCACGCCATCGTCGGCGTCGGGCTCAATCGTGTCTCCGCCGAAGCCATGGCACGGGCGGGGGCGACCGCGATCGAAACGGTGCCGCAAGCGATTCGTCACCGACTCCATGCGGCGGATATGATCGTGGGCTCACTCAGTCTGTTGATGCCTGGCTCTCTGTTCGGTGAAGTGACGCCGGGGCTTGTGCAAACGGTACTGGACTCGCACGCGACAAAGGTGCTGCTGCCCGTCAATACACGGAAGGTCGAGGTCGTTGGTGCGGAGGGACGAACCCTCGATGCCTTGATCGACCACGCCGTTCAGCGAATCGTGTTGCTCCTCAGGCCGATTGTCTGAGGGCGACGGTCTCGCTTCCTCCCCAATCGCAACAGTCAGATCACGAAGGTCTGAAACGGCCGGCACGGGCCGTTCACGGCCTATGGTGAATGCGTGTCCGTTCACAGGATCTGATGGGAGAGGTTATGCGGCAGTGTGCAGGGTGGGTCGGGATGGGGAGCCTTGTGTGGTGTCTCGGGATGGTGCTGTCGGCGCAGGCACATGATCCTGATGCTCCGGATCTGGAGGTGCCGGAAATACAGGTTGAGGCCGATCGTCCGGTGGCGGCGTCTTCCCAACAGTTCATCCCCGACAAAGAATATCTCATGCAGCCGCAGGGACGCCCGGCCCAGGTGTTACGGCTGATTCCTGGGTTCGTCGCGGTCGAACATTCCGGTGGCGCGGGAAAGGCCGACCAGTACTTCCTGCGCGGGTTCGATGCCGACCATGGGACCGATGTCGCGTTCTTCACCGACGGGATGCCGATTAATCTTCGGAGCCATGCCCACGGACAAGGCTACACCGATCTCAACTTCATCATTCCGGAAACCATCGAAGGCGTCGATGTCTTCAAAGGGGCCTACTTGCCGGAGTACGGAGACTTTGCCACGGCTGGCGCGGTGAACTTTCGCACGCGTGAAATGGTGAGAGACGGAGTCGTCCAGTCGGCCGGCGGCCAGTTCAACACGCAGCGTCACCTCCTGATGTTTTCGCCGAGCAAGGACAAGGTGCGAACCTTGTTTGCGGCGGAAGGCTACTACACCGACGGACCTTTTCAGAATGACAACCGGTATCTTCGCGGCAATCTGTTGGGCAAGGCCACGATGAACCCCCTCGGCCGTGACGAACTCGTCATCACCGGCACGTTTCAGAAGTCGCAATGGAATGGGTCCGGCGAGATTCCCCTCCGCGCAGTCCATGACGGCTTGCTGGATCGATTCGGATCGATCGATCCGAGCGAAGGCGGAAAAACGCTCCGCAGCACGGGGCGGCTGAACTACCACTACGACACGCCGGCGGGCGGCCGGTTCTTTGCCAATGCCTATGCCCAGTACTACCGATTCGATCTGTTTACGAACTTCACGTTCTTTCTCAACGACCCAATCAAGGGCGACGGGTTTCACCAATCGGACCGGCGAGTCGTCTACGGCGGCGATGTGGGGTACAAACAGCTTGTCCGGTTCTTCGACATGGATGGTGCCGCGACAGTGGGCGTTCAAGCACGAGTGGATGACATCCATGCGCGTCTGGGACCGCAGGTGAAACGGGCGCCTCTGGGGACCACCGTGGACAGCCGCATTTTCGAGGCCTCCTACGCGCCGTTCCTCAAGCTCGAACTGCAGCCGACGTCCTGGTTGCGATTGGCGGGCGGCGTCCGCACCGAAGTGTTCACGTTCGACGTGCGCAACCGCTGTGTGACCTGCGCCGAACAGCCGGCCGGCAATACGAGTTCAGGGCTCGCATTGCCAAAAATGAACGTCATTCTGGGGCCCTGGTTCAGCACGGAGTTCTTCGCCAACTATGGCGAGGGGTATCACAGCAACGATGCCAGGTCAGCCGTGGCCCAGGTCGCTTCCCCGCTGGCGAGGGCGAGAAATTATGAAGTCGGCGTTCGCTCGAAGCCATGGGGGCCCGACGGGGTCGAACTGATCGCGACTCTGTGGGCGTTAGACTTGAAGCAGGAACTTGTCTTCGTGGGGGATGAAGGGACCACGGAAATCCGGGGGGCCTCGCGCCGCCGCGGCATGGAGGTCGCTGCACGGGGGCAAGTCTGGGGACCGCTCTACTTCAACGGCAGCGTCACCTGGACCAAGGCGGAATTCACGAACGGGGACGCGATTCCACTGGCGCCGGAAGTGACGGCCTATGGCGCGTTGCTGTTGCGCTGGCCGGAAGGACTGACGTCGCAGATCCAAGCGACCTACCTCGGCGTTCGACCCTTGGTCGAAGATCGTAGCGCAAAGGCGCCGTCCTGGACCACGTTCGACCTGTCTGAGCGATACCAGCTTCCGATCAAGCTGTCGCATGGTCGGCTCGAGGCGTTCCTCTTCGTGCAGAACCTCTTCGATACAAAATGGGAGCAGGCTACGTTCTTCTTTGACTCGCGTCTGCGCAACGAAACGGCCGGCGTCGCGGATACGCATTTCGTGCCGGGGAATCCGAGATTTGTTATGGGGGGCCTCGCCTGGTACTTCTAGTCGACCGCTGAAAAGCCGTTTTGAGCGGTCGCGGGCAGCAATGAACCGAACTGCGGTGCTGCCGTCGGTTTCGGCCTTGTCGGATGCTCATTCAGGGCGATCGCGGGGAACAAGAAAGAAAATCTGATACCGCTATCGGCTGCGATGGTTTGTGCATCGATTGAACGTATGGATTGCCACCATGTACCATTTAGGCCTGTCCGGTTATCTGTTCTGGAGAGGCCATGATCCTTCCTCGTGAGTATTTCGATCGACCGACTCTCGATGTGGCCCGTTCGTTGGTGGGGAAATATCTCGTGCGTGAGCAGGGCGGTCGGCTGATTGCCGGAAGAATCATCGAGGTCGAGGCCTATGTCGGCACGGAAGATCGGGCCTGCCATGCGTCGAAGGGGCGGACGGCCAGGACGGATGTACTGTTCGGTCCGCCGGGACATGCCTATGTCTACCTGTGCTATGGCATGTATGAGATGTTGAATGTGGTGACGGAGCAGGAGGGATTTCCGGCGGCCATTCTTCTCCGGGCGGTGGAATGCGAAGGACGGTTGATCGATGGCCCGGGGCGATTGACCCGCGCCTTCGAGATCGATCGGCGCCTGAATCGCTGGGATCTGACGCTCGGTCAGTCACTCTGGTTTGAGGATCGCGGCGAGGCCGCACCGACTGGTGCGCTCAACACCCATCCGCGCATCGGCGTGGATTATGCCGGCGAGTGGGCGCACAAGCCCTGGCGGTTTCGTCTGACGACGCAACTGCCTCCGACAAGCCGCAACGTGTCCCGACGGTCGCTCTCCAAAAAATAAAAAGGGGAAGCCGGGATGCGGCTTCCCCTTCGTGGAACGAAGTCCGAGAATCGAGATTTAATTGATCTGGCGTTCGCCGGTGATCTTGGTGGCT
>JAHBTD010000015.1 GCA_019638775.1 Fimbriimonadaceae bacterium
ACGACGAAAGACCGCGACCGGTGTTCGTCCCCCGAACGTGCCTTTTTCGGCCTGATACTGCCGGCACACCCGCTCGAGATAGTCCTTCGTCACGATTGCCTTCAAACGATCGGTAAAGTCTTGCACATGACGGGCATGGTCAATGGCCGTCGAGGCCTCCATTAAATTGTCCATGATCGGATCGGCAATCGCCAGAATTTCGGCGTCGGATTTATTTTCCAGATCCATCAGAGCCTCTTAGTGATGTGGTCCGCCCTAGCCGAACTACCATCGCACACACGATGGGGAAACGGGATTAACGAATCTTCCTACCAGCTACTCAATGAGTAACGCGTACCTACCAGTCCCATGTGAGACTCGCTTCAACTCCATCAGGCGAAACCACAAAATACCGCCGCAGTGTAGTGCTCCCAAATGGCATCAAAGAGTTATCCCATACACCTCACCCCTTGTTATAGGAACTCATGGCTTCATTCCTATCTATTTGAAGCAGTCTCCTATAGTTCCCGCTTTCCCCCCTTCTTTCGCTATCGTGCCTGGTTTCAGTCTATTGTTATCTTGATAGGCAACAGCTTCGCGATACCGAGCGCGTTTCTGTGATGCATTGCTCCCGTGGCCGAAAAACCAACCGAGCTGTCGGGCATAATACCGCCCGAGCTCGCGATAGGCTCCAAAGAGAAAAGGAGAGGAGTTTGCCGTGATCCATTTCGTATCGTTCTGGGGAATATATGGACAACGATCGCTACCATTTATCCCATTGCCATTACTTGAATTCTGCATCAAAAAGCCAAGTAACTCGCAGCTCACAAAATCTTCGTATTTCCAACCTCCAACAGAATCAGCCTTGCGTTGTCCCAATTGCCCGCTATAAGGATATGGTTGCCCATCATATAGCGCCCGACAAGCTGGCACGGCTGAAGGGGCACATGCTTTAGAGTTTGATTCGTTTTTGCATGTATCATTTGTCTTAGCCAATATGTCCTTTATACCTTTGAGTGCCACACCTAATTTATTTCCTGACTTCACACTTGGGAAAGCGGGCTTGATGAGGAATAGGCGTTGGAAATGCGATCCAGGAGCTGGCTCATCATTCATACACGTATCATTCTTCGCATTATCTGTTATGCAACCCAATAGGATCGGGTGTTCCCAATGAAAAATGTCATAGCCTTGCTCGCTCTCTTTCTGATCGCAAAAATCGTTCAGGCGGTCCAGGGCGGGAAAGTAGACATAGAGGTGCGTTGCAGAACCATGCTCCCTCTCTAACCCACGCTTTAATCTACACACATCCTCCATCTTTCCGCTTCTGTCAGCAGAATGGTCCGAGAGAATAATGTCTGGGAGCTTACGTTGTATCAGCGCATAGGCACCTAGGTTTTCCGACTGTCCCCCATCTGATAGCCGAACATTGACGTACTTTTCGGCAGAATCGCCGGACCGCAAATGGAACAGATAAAATGGCCCAGGGATAACTTTATGAATAGCTCTTTGGAACCAATGAACCTGAAGGTTGGAAAGACTCACCCCCCAATTTAGGGTGGACGGATTGAGCATGATATTAACCCAAGGAGGATAAACTTTTTGCTGAGCGTCCAGGAAAGCCGCTGAAATCGTGACAGCCTGCCAGGGCATACGATCACCGATTACCGCCCGAGAATACCCGAACAGGCCTGACCCAGACCCGTAGGGCGAAAGCTCAAAACTTGTCATTTGAAAGGGCTTCTGGCCAGGATGTGCGAGCGCAGAAAAGAAGTCTCGATTTTCTCCAGCTGTCGCATTGATAATCCACAAAGGTATCGTTCCCTTTTCGTATTCCTCTCTAAGTTTGTCAAAGGTAAGGCTGGTGCGAACCCAATTCTCATCCCCTTGTAAGCGAAAACCTCCTACACAATAGTCGTTACGCTGTGCACAATCGGATGGAGTAGCTCCATAAGCCCTTAAAATGCCTTGCTGATACTGCAAGCGAGATGTTGAGAGGGGAAATTCCCAGTCGAATATCACATTCGGCACAAAGTTGACGGCAATTGAACCGAGGGTGAGCAGGACAGTACCGGCATATTCCACACCAACGCGGAGCTGATCTAGTGTCGTTTCCTTATAACCAAATGGCCGGCGCCAATTCCAAGCAAATACGTCCTGATAGCCCCGAAGATGATTCTGGTAGCGCACCGGGTCCTGCGAAAAGACCCCATTTTGATCTCTATCATAGTTCGTTTCAGGTGCGGGGCAAGGTCCTGACCAAGGTAGGTTAGAGTCATAGTTGTGACGAGACACGCCTTCCTTATGCGTGTCCGTGTCTAAGTATTTGTCTATATACTTTAGCGGTATACAATCGCGGAAAAACTGGCTGGCATAGTCACTCGAAGTTAGTGGCGCCACCACACCTTCATTATTCTCTTCCGGATTCAAGAGTCGCGAGAAGTACCATAGAGCCGCATATCCCCCTCCCGACACCGTAGATACGGCATCTACCTCCTCCATAATGCCCGCCTCGGTCAGACCTTGAAGCACACCTATGGAAAAATCGGCCGCCTTCGTCCCTCCGCCTGCTAGAGCAAGTCCAAGTTTTGGCTCACTGCCTTTGACTTGCTTGCGAACAGCAACGCCTTGATTAAGGTAGTCCTCTTTCTTTAATCCACCCGGAAGAGGCTGGATACCACAGCCACCAGACAAGATTCCGATGAATACTAGAACGGCTCCAATCTGAAGATTCGACAAGTTCATAGATTCGTTCCAGGGAATGGGTATGAAGTTCGCAGGAGTGAAGTCATCGGTTTCAGATGAGGCTACAGTTCACTTTCATATTTCCCCGCCAGTTCGACATCACTCTGAGAATCACATATTCCGGCCAATCGATCACCGAGCGCCCGCAGCATGTCGGCTTTCGTTGTCCAAACATGTATCTCCCTTCTAGGGAAGGCGATCCCATACAGCCCCTCTAGCTTCTTCCGAGAAGCATCATCGTCTTTCTTGGAGTATTCGGAGAGCTTCGCCTTGGCCTTTGCCTTCTTGTCCTTGAGCCCCTGGGATTCATCCACACACTGCCCAAATAGGGCCGCAACATTAGCTCCATCGCGGGCAAGGTTCTTTGCCGCAACACCTGTCGCGAAGACATTCTTAATTCTGCTCTCGTAAGCAAACCGTATGTCGAGGTCGGTCTTGGATATGGCTGAACCGGCGTTTTCTCCGGGGGCCGTTCGCGGAACCACCGCAATGATCCCCCGGTCGTACCCAAGGTTGACATCGACCGGCTTGACATCGGCCTGCGGAGCGATCTTGATCTGCGTTCCGACATGGGTATGTTCGGCATAGATCATTCCTTGGTAGGTGCATCCGGCGCTGAGAGCCAGCACCGCGACAAGGACAGTTTTTTCGAACATGGTCGTTCTCCGTTGGAATTTCGTTAGTCGTTCGGAACCGTCACCAGCGCTTTAATCGCCTGGGGCCGACAGGCCATCCTGGTCGCTGCGACACCCGTCGCGAAATAGGTATGCACTCGCGAGGCCTCGAACCATGCCACTTCGGCATTGAATGAGGAAATGACGGAAAGCGGCTCACTGCGGTCTAAGTCCTCGGCCGGGCAATCGGGATCCTCTCCCCTCGCCGCCTGAAAACTATCCATAAAATCCTTCTTGGCCTTCCTGACCTCCGCCTCAACGAAGGTCGCCTTTTCAAGTTCTGACTTACCTGAAGTCTGGGAGTTGGCTTCGGCAGTTGCTCTGGCTTCGGCACTCACCTTCTCCAACTTTTCCCGGAGCAGTTGTCGATCTGTTTCAATTTTCTTCTTCTCCTCATCACTTTTCCCGGCGTTAGCCTTGGGAATCAGCGTCATGATGGAACGTCGATATCCAAAATCCACCTCACCAGGAGTGCCATCCACTGCCGCCTTCGCCTTCAGGCCTATATGCGACTCTTCGACGAAATACAGGCGCTCATGAGATGAGCACCCGCTCAGCACCGTGACAAGCATCATTGTTATCAACTGAGGGATCACTTGTAACCTCCAGGTTCAGAGCTATACCGTGTGGCATGTAGATCATTTTCTGCAAAATCTATCTTCGTCGTGACTGACTCACTGACGGAAGGCCCGACGACGACTGCCGTGTGCTCATAGCCGATCATGAGTCCATTGGAAATCAGGCTGAAGCCTAATTCCGCGCCAATCACCCGCTTCACAAACAGCCCGGACTCGCTTGGAGCGGCATCCGTCACACAGAACATACCGTCCTCATTGCCGGTCGATTCTTCCGAGCGATGTGGTTGTACCGTGATAACCTTCCTATACCCAATCGATAGTCCTGGATCGTGCGACCCCACACGTACGTCCAGACCAATAGACTGCACCAACAGGACATGGGCATGTGGACTGTTGATCATGGAATACCGAATTGCGCCACCGTGCTGCACTACGCCATGCGCATCCTCCCAATGGACGGCCACGCAGCCGCCAAGGGACAACCCGATCAACAACAAGAACACCCAGCCGCGCACTTGCCCAGATTCCCCAAGCAGTCCATTCCAGGCTCGATCAGGATTGATGGCAGGCGAAACGAGCTGAGCTTCAATCACAAGTTTTGTTTTGTCGGCATGAAAGATTCCAAACTGCCACGGAGTCTTGCGCTAACACGACTGCAGGTGACCATTTTCACCCTTTTTGCATACCGTCCCAGGCAAGGCCAGTGAGCAAGCGAAATCATGGCTCCGCCTAACACGCACCCTTTTGAAGCGAAGCTTGTAGTCCATGTACGTACGTTTTCGCAATACGTACAAATGGCCCTACTGGCTAGCATAAATACCAGCATTTACCAGCTCCTAGGTCATCAGAAGATCGTCGATCCCCCGGTAGGCTGTGATAATATTGCGTGCATATGTGGAGCAGATTTGGCCATGGCCACTCCACCCGAACGTGCGGGCGATCCTCGCACAGAGTGGAGTACCAACAACGAGAACTGACATACAGCGTATTGACGTCAGGCTTTAGGATGAAGTGAAAATGATGCCAGCGTTCGCCCTGAAATAGGGCCAGCAGCATGTCGATGAGCGATTGCTATCTGGGACAAATATCGTGGTTGATACCCGCCGGCAAGTCCTGCTTGTCGAGTTGAAACTTCCGTTCACCCTGCGAGATCTTCACGTAATCTCATACTGCAATTTGGCAATCGAAGAGCACCTCGCCGCTCACGAACGCATGCTTGCCTGTCGTGCCCTGCGGATGCACTTTGAGTACCATGCTGTTCTCATCAATCACGACCGTGACTTCGGCACCCGCCTTCGGCATGACATGCCCATGCCGCTCCGAGCGATTCTTCTTGAGCAGATACGTGGTCCCGTTCGGCACCTTCACCACTACCTGTCCGCCTTTCTCCACCACCACTCCATGCAGCTCCTGCTGATGGCTCTTGACGGCAGACTGATCTGCCATCGCCACCTGTCCCGTCAGTATCGCACTATCAACGCGAGGATCCCCTGCCGCATGAATGTTCGCATCACCTGTCCCTCCTGTGAGTGTTGATCCTGAGCTTGGACCTATGACGCACCTGACAGGACTGGAAGAAACCGCTGGGCAGGTAGCCCAACAATGTGCGCCTCGCAGCCTTGACTGACTCTGAGTCCTTAGCCGCCCTGCCTCAGCTCCGAGTCACTTCGAGCCAGAAAAACTTGTCCTATTCCCTGGGCAGAGGTGTCGACGAACTAGCGAATCTGCCAAGTTTTCTGAACAAACGGCTGGCCTCGCCCACGACGGTCCCACCGCCATCGAACGGCCGTACACCCGACAAACCCGCCCGTTCATTCCCCCAACATATCTAAGCCGCACCCCGCAGTATCGGTGCTTCGCCTTGTGTTATCCTGAGTTCATCCACACACGGGAGGCTGAATCATGTTCCGCTCCCGCATAGGGCTGACCAGTGCCGCACTGCTCGCACTCTGGTGCTCCGCCTCGACATTCCCTGCGGTTCCGACCCTCGCGTCCACCACCATTTTCAGCTATATCAACGAGCAGGGCGTCCAGACTTTCACCAACGAACTGGACGCGGTGCCGGACCAGTACCGCGGGCAACTCACGCAGCGACGTTTCGAGACGGAGACCGTTCCTGATCGACCACCACCAGCCGTGGCCGCTGCTCCTCCGGTGCGTTCAGCCGATACACGCACCATCACTGCCGGCGGGGAATACCGCATGGGGGATCACGACAACCGCGCCGATGCCATCCGCCTGGCGACGGAATCCGCAAAGCAGGACGCGCTTGAGCAGGTGGCGACGTATGTCGAACGCATTACCGAAGTACGTGATATGAACATCACGCGGGATGATATCCGTAGCTTCACGGCGGGCATCGTGAAGGTGCTCGACCAGACGGTTTCCACCAGGCTGGAGCAAGACCACGTCGTCGTTCGTGTCGATCTCACCGCGGAAATCGATCCCCAGGAGGTCACGCAGGCGATCGCAGCCCTCCGGGAGAATGAGCAGGCCCGCCATGAACTGCTCGTACTTCGGGAAGAGACCGATCGATTGCAAGAACAGGTCGATGCCACCAACCGCGCGCTGGCCTCCGCCGCGACTCCTTCCGACGTGCAGCAATACACCGACCAGCGACAAGATATGCTCAACCAACTCCAGGCCAACGCCCTCCTGTCACAGGCCTGGACAAGTTGGACCTATCCCACCGTAGGCTTTTATTCTTATCCTTGGTTCGGCGCACCGGGCATTAACGGCCTCCTGCTCCAAGCGCAACGCCTCCATCCAGGCCATCGCCGCCTCCCACTTGCGCAACGGACGATCACGGCCTACGGCAACAGCACTCCACCGGCCCAAGCGCCGCTCCCCTCGCCGCCGCGCCCCTCACTGCTGGTGCCGCCCATGCCGCAGGCGTACCAGCACCAGGCTCCGCCGCTGCTTAACAGCCAGGGACAGCCGGCCAAGGTCGGGGATGTGGTGGTGGTTCCGACACCTCGATCCGTTCCGGTGGCGCCACAATACCGGCCGCAGCCGCCGCCCTATCACCTGCACCCCAACCACTTCTGGCGCCCCAGCCCGCCCAACATTCAGCGCCCCTCGCTGCCCTCTCGCCAGAGCCCGCCGGCCAGCATGGCCCCGCGTGTATCCGGTGGACCGATGAGCGGCGGCGGACGTTCGTACGGGGGCGGTGGCCACCGCAGCCGCTGACGCGCGCTGAGTGCCGTCTCAGATCCGCCATGACGTCGGCAGGGTCAGGCGTTGCCGGCCGCTCGGCATACACGTCCTCGAATAAGGCGCGGATCGCGAGTCGATTTCAGTTATAGTGAAGGCATGGCGTCCCGGTCTGCTCACCATACGAGCCATGGTTCACACCGCAGAAGCCGCGCTCGCCGCCGTGTCACCCTTTCGGCAGTCCGCCGTTTCGTGGCCTCTCGCTGGCGTACCCTTCGCGCCTTCCTCCGTGCCGTTGGAAACACGCACCCGGTTCTCCGCATCGTCATCATCCCGGGACTGCTCATGGGATGTTGGCTCGGGGCGAACTGGACCTATCATGCAGTCCAGAAACCGACTGAGATGTTGTTCCCGCTGGACAACACGTTAGACAAAAGCCCGCACGAAACCTGGCGACAGTACGGCTCACTCTTCCGGGAACATGCGACGCCATCCGTTGCGCCTGAGCTCCTCGCGGCGCTGGCGCAGGTGGAAGGCGCTGGAAATCCCGTCGCGCGAACCTATTGGCGGTGGCGCTGGTCATGGAATCCGTTCGAATGGTACCGTCCGGCCTCCAGCGCGGTGGGCATGTACCAGATGACCGATGGAACGTTCCGTGCCGCCAAACGCTATTGCGTTCACGATCATACCGTGGTGCAGGACGGTCCTTGGCACGATGTGCGCTCCTGCTGGTTCAACAGCCTTTACAGTCGCGTCTTGCCGAGCCATGCGATCGAACTGACGGCGGCCTCTCTCGATCGTGACATCGCCTCGGCTCTCACGGTTCGCCGTGGGACGCCCGCCGGCGCACGGCAGAGGCACGACCTCGCCGCACTGATCCATCTGTGCGGAGCCGGGGCCGGACGGGATTTTGCCGCCAGGGGATTCCGTCTCACGCCTCACCAGACATGCGGCGACCATGACGTGGCCACCTACCTCGGCCAGGTGCGGGGCTTGACGCAGCAATTCGCCAGATGGGCGAAGGGAGCAACCGGCCAGGTCACACTGGTGAAGGCCCACCGATCCGCTGACTAGGGACCTCCCTAGTGACTCACCGCGTGCATCTTGGACCAATGTGCTCTTCACCATGATCTGGCGATCCGCTGTAACCCGCTCACTGTGCAGGCTGATTTCAGTCGCGCTGCTGTTTGGGCCGACGGGTCCCTCGACAACCTTCGCAGAACCCCGGCCATTGACCGAACCCGAGCCGGACCATTCTGCTGAAGTGGTCGGACCGCCGGAAGCATTCAAACATACATCACCCGCCTCGCAGCTCGATTGGGACAGTGGCCGCGGGAAGAGCTATGTCATCCCCGCCGCCGGGATCCTGACGTACATCTTTCTCCTGAACCAATACGACCGTCATTTCGTCGAACCGCGGGACGAATATCGAACCGACGGCAGCACCATTCGTCAGCAGCTCACCGACTCGAAGTGGGTTATCGACAACGACCAATTCAAGGTCAACCAGTTCCTCCACCCCTACGGCGGCAGCGTGTATTACGGTTTAGCGCGATCCTCCGGCCTGTCGTTCTGGGAATCCTTCCTCTACAGCACGGCGGGCAGCTTCGCCTGGGAGATCGGTGGGGAGCGGACGAATCCTTCGATCAACGACATGATCACCACCCCGATCGGGGGCAGCTTTCTCGGAGAAGCCCTGTTTCGCATGGCCAGTCTGGTCTTAGAAGTGGACGATGGCCGGCCGGGCTTCGTGCGCGAAGTCGTTGCGGCCGCCATCTCGCCGCCCACCGGATTCAATCGTCTGATCTTCGGCCGTCGATTCGATGCCGTGTTTCCCAGCTACACGCCGGCCACGTTTTTCAGATTGGAAGCCGGCGGGACGCTGACGTCCAGCAGCCACAATGTCTCCTCAGGCGTGCGCGAACATGGCGCCGTGGGCGACCTGACGTTGACCTACGGCCTGCCCGGCAAACCGGGCTATCACTACGCGCGACCGTTGGACTATTTTGATTTTCACCTGACCGCCGTCACGGCCAACACCCTGGAGAGTCTCAATACGCGTGGGCTTCTGCTTGGAACCACGTATGCCTCGGGCGACCACACGCGCGGGCTCTGGGGCCTATTCGGCAGTTATGACTATATTTCGCCGCAGGTGTTCAGAGTGTCGAGCACGGCCCTCTCACTCGGCACTGTGTGGCAAACCTGGCTTTCCGAGCGCATCGCGCTACAAGGAACCGCACTCGGTGGAGTAGGGTATGGCGCGGCCGGGAGCATCCAACGACGAGAGGAACGGGACTACCACTATGGCCTGACGCCGCAGGCGCTGCTCGCCTTTCGGCTCATCTTCGGCAACCGGGCCATGATCGACTTCACCGGGCGAGAGTACTATGTCAGCCATGTACTGTCGCCGGAAGGCAACGGCCAGGAGAACATTCTACGTGGCGACGCGGCCTTCACCCTGCGGTTGTTCGACCGGCACGGCATCGCGCTGCGATACGCCGTGGCGCAACGGAACGCCGGCTATCCGAACGTCGAGTACCGCGACCAAACCGTCAGCACGGTCAGCTTGATGTATGTGCTCTTGGGAGCATCGGGATTCGGGGCGGTCGACTGGCGGTGAGCGGATGAGATGAGGCCTGCTCCTAGGAGAGTCCGTGCTGCTGGCGGCCGATGCCGCCGTCGTAGCGGTTGGTGGACTTGAACAGTTCGAACCGGCCGTCCCTCGCATACAAGGCCACGCGCGCGCGCACCCCTTCCATTTCGGCCACCGTCATGGGAGTGAAGCGACGGACAATGTCGAGGTTCTGCTTGAGGACCTGCGGCGAATCGATCCCGCTCACCAACGACGCGATCGGCAAACTCAACACATACCGAATGGCCTCTTGGGGCGTGACGATCCCCTGTTTGATCGGCTCCGCGTTGCCGGTCAGGCTCTTCATGCCGAGGGCGGCAATCCCGCGCTGTGCCAACACCGGCAACACCTCATGCTCGAAACTGCGGTAGGTGCCGTCGAACACATTCAACGGCATCTGGCAGGTATCGAACGGAAAGTCGTGTGACAGCATCTTGAGGTGGATGTTGGGGTGCTTGTGCCCGGTGAACCCGACGAACCGCACCTTCCCCTGCTGCTTCGCCTCCAGTAACGCATCGACCGCCCCGTGCGGGACGAAATGCCGATCGGGATCGTCTTCGTATACCACTTCGTGAATCTGCCAGAGATCGAGATAGTCGGTCTTCAAACGGCGGAGCGAGTCTTCCAGTTGCTGCATGGCAACCTTCTTATCCCGACCGTGGGAGCAGACCTTCGTCATCAGGAAGACCTGCTGCCGCTTTCCTTGCAGGCCCTTCCCCATCAATTCCTCGCTGCGTCCGCCGTGGTACTCCCATGCGTTGTCGAGGAACGTCATGCCGGCGTCGATGGCCTCGTGCAAAATGCGAATGGCCTCGGCCTCGTCCGGATTGCGCCCCCAATGCGCACCCCCGAAACACATCGCCGACACCTTCACGCCCGTTTTTCCGAGCGGGCGGAGCGGGATCTCGCCGGTGGCGGTTCCGGATGGTGCACCATCCGCGGCCAAGGCCCCGGCCAGCCGGCCGGGACCACCGAGGGCCATGAGAGAGCCGGCCAGACCCAGCCGCTTCAACAGCTGACGCCGATTGAGCGATGAGGACCAGAGGGTGTCGTCTGAGTGCGTGGGCGCCATGGGTGACCTGCCCTGTTAGAGGTGGAATCGTACGCTACGCGTCGGCTGCTCCGATGTCAAACCTACGGGATTGAACATGAATCAGCGCCGTCGCGCGGCCGCAAGCAACGCCGGCCGATCTATCTCCAACAGATCACCAATACACTCAATCGACAGGTCGGCGGCCGGAAAGGTCCGCAACGCCTCGGGATCGGTCGCATAATGCCCCTGACGCGGGAACACCGTCGTGACACGTTCTCCCCAATAGGCCTTCACCGCCGTGAGAATGCGTAACTTATCGTCGACCAGGACATAGTGGTCGGCCGGAAACCGCTGCTCCACATCGTCCAGTTCCCGCTCCTTGTGGATATAGATCAGGACGTTGCCCTCCACCGCCTCATACAATCCGGAGCGATCGATCTTGCGCGGCTGGAACACCACGTCGCCATCGGACAGGATGACCGGCCTGCTCCACTCCGCCGCATGTCGCACCACCGCGCAAGCCTGGGGAAACAACCGCTCGGCGAAGGGATAGTTCAGCAGAAATCGGGAGAGCGTGAGTAGATGCGGGTCGCGCGGATAGGCCTGCCGATACCGTTGCAACGCGCCGAGATAATCGACGTACCCCAGCTGTTCCCGCAATTCTTCGAAGATGGCCCAGTACTGCCGCTCCCCCCTGGTCCCGATTTCCTCATCTAAATGTTGCGTGAGGTCGGCCGCGATCCGGTCATTGTCCAGCAACGTATTGTCGACATCGAAGAGCACGACCACCGTTGGTTCCGCCATGGCGTCAGCGTCTTCCGCTCCATTTCCAGTTTTTGATCTCGGGCATGTCGGCCCCATGCAGCTCGATATATTGCTTGTGCTGCATGCGCTTGTCGCGCATCTCCTGCTTGAGATAGGCGGCGCGGGCACCGAGCTGCGGCACACGATCCACCACATCGGACACGAGATGAAACCGGTCGAGATCGTTCAGCACGACCATGTCGAACGGCGTGGTCGTCGTCCCCTCTTCCTTGTACCCACGGACATGCAGATTGTGATGGTTGGTCCGCCGGTAGGTCAGCCGATGGATCAGCCAGGGATAGCCGTGGAACGCGAAGATGATCGGCTTATCGGTCGTGAAGAGGGCATCGAATTCCTTATCCGACAACCCATGAGGATGCTCGCTGGCCGGCTGCAGCTTCATCAGATCGACCACATTCACGACACGCACCTTGAGGTTGGGCTGGGCGATGCGCAGAATCTCCACCGCCGCCAAGGTCTCCATGGTCGGCACATCCCCGCAACAGGCCATCACCACATCGGGATCGCTCCCCCGATCGTTACTCGCCCATTCCCAAATGCCGATCCCGGCGGTGCAGTGCAGCACGGCGGCGTCCATATCCAGCCACTGCGGCGCCGGCTGTTTGCCCGCCACGACGACGTTCACGCAGTCGCGGCTGCGCAGACACCGGTCTGTGATCGACAGCAGCGTATTCGCATCCGGCGGCAGATAGACACGAATGACTTCGGCCTTCTTATTCACCACATGGTCGATAAACCCCGGATCCTGGTGGCTGAATCCATTGTGGTCCTGCCGCCACACATGCGACGTGAGCAGATAGTTGAGCGAGGCGATCGGCCGACGCCAGGGAATCGCGAGCGAGGTTTTCAACCACTTCGCATGTTGATTGAACATGGAATCGACGATATGGATAAACGCTTCGTAACAGTTCATGAACCCGTGGCGGCCGGTCAACAGATAGCCTTCGAGCCAGCCCTGGCAGAGGTGCTCGCTGAGGATCTCCATCACGCGCCCGTCATGGGCCACATGTTCGTCGCTCTGGAGAATCTGCTCCGTCGAACAACGGTCGGACACCTCGAACACGGCGCCCCATCGGTTCGAGGCCGTCTCATCCGGGCCGAAGAGTCGGAAGTTGTGCGCATTCTGCTTCAGCACATCGCGGAGGAAGAGCCCCTGCACCCTGGTCGCTTCGGCTTCGTCCGCGCCGGGCTTCACCACCGGCACCGCATATTGCCGGAAGTCGGGCAAGTGGAGATCCCGCAGAATGCTGCCGCCGTTCGCGCAGGCAATCGCGCCCATACGGCGCTCCCCGGTCGGCGCGAGCGACGCCACCTCCGGCACCAGCTTGCCGGAGGCGTCGAACAATTCCTCCGGCTTGTAACTCTTCAACCACGCTTCCAGCTGCTCGACATGCCCAGGCTTGGCCATGTCGCCCATCGGCACTTGATGAGAGCGGAAGCTCCCCTCCGTCTGCTTGCCGTCCACTTCCTTGGGACCGGTCCAGCCCTTCGGCGATCGCAACACGATCATCGGCCAGCGTGGGCGGGTCGTAAACCCTTTCGTGCGAGCCTCCTGTTGAATACGCCCGATGGTCGCCACGATTTCATCCAACGTGGAGGCCATCAGTCGATGCATGGTCGCCGGATCGTCGCCTTCCACAAAAAACGGTTGGTGGCCGTACCCGATCAACAGCGACTCCAGTTCATCCGGCGGCATACGCGACAAGACGGTCGGCCCGGCGATCTTGTACCCGTTCAAATGGAGAATGGGCAGCACGGCGCCGTCATGCACGGGATTCAGAAACTTGTTTCCGTGCCAACTCCCGGCCAGCGGTCCGGTTTCCGCTTCCCCGTCGCCGATCACGCAGGCCACAAGCAACTCCGGGTGGTCGAACGCCGCGCCATAGGCATGGGCCAGGGAATACCCCAACTCGCCGCCTTCGTGTATCGAACCGGGCGTTTCCGGCGCGACATGGCTTGGAATGCCGCCGGGGAAGGAAAACTGTTTGAACAGCCGCTGCAGCCCGGCCTCATCCTGCGAAATGTTTGGATAGACCTCGCTATACGTCCCCTCGAGATAGACGTTTGCCACAAGACCGGGACCGCCGTGCCCGGGGCCCGCGATATACAGAACCGAGAGGTCCCGTTCCTTGATGATGCGATTGAGATGGGCGTAGATAAAATTCAGCCCCGGCGTCGTCCCCCAATGGCCGAGCAGGCGTGGCTTGATATGCTCTCGCTTCAACGGCTGCTTTAAGAGGGGATTGTCATACAGATAGATCTGGCCGACGGACAGATAGTTCGCCGCACGCCAATAGGCATGGATTCGCTCCACCATCTCGGGGCTGAGTGGCTGACTGACCGGCGTCGTCTGGTTCATGCGTTCCCCCCATTCACGTTCAAGTCATGCGTGATGAATGACTGCTGTGCGACCGCCGGCTCCTCGTGCGCGATCACTGGTCGGCGTACAGCGACAATAGCCGGCAGACTGAGCGGGCGATCTGACTTTCTTCATCCGTATGGATCACGCGCACGGTCACGCGGCTCTGGCTGCTCGAAATGATCGGGGCATGCGCTTGGTTGGCAGCGTGATCCAGATGGATCCCGAGAAACTCCAGGCCCTCGCACATCCGTGCTCGCACCACAGCTGAATGCTCGCCGATGCCGCCGCTGAAGACGAGTTGATCCACACCACCCAACGCCGCGGCATAGGCCCCGATATACTTTTTCCCCTGGTAACACAACAGGGCCACCGCATCAGCCGCACGCGTATCCTGGTTTTCGTGCGCGAGGAGATCGCGGAGATCGGAACTCAGTTCCGAGATCCCCAAGAGCCCGGACTCCGCATTCACCATGTGGTGAAATTGGTCCGCGGTCAGCCCTTCGGTCCTGGCCAGATACGACACGAGGCCGGGGTCGAGGTCGCCGGATCTGGTGCTCATCGGCAGACCGGAGGTGGGGGTAAAACCCATGCTCGTATCGATGCTGACGCCATTGCGTACGGCGGCCATGCTGGCGCCGTTACCCAGATGGGCGAGAATCACCCTGCCGCGAGCGGCCTCCCGGCCGGCCACCCGTTCCAGTTCCTCCATGAGAGAGGCGTAGGACAGGCCGTGGAATCCGTAGCGCCGCACTCCCTGCTTCGCATAGCGGCGCGGAATCGCCATCAATCGCGCGACCGGCGGCAGATGTTGATGAAACCCTGTGTCGAAGCAGGCCACCTGGGGCGCCTGCGGATACCGACCGGCCAACGCCTCGATCAGCGCAAGTTCCGCCGGAAGATGTTCGGGATCGTAGGGACTCAGTCGCCGTAACTCTTCGATCATCTCCGTCGACACCACATCAGGATCGGCATAGCGATTTCCCCCGTGGACCACCCGATGACCGATGGCCTGGATCCCCGTGCCCTTGCCGCTCTCCGTGAGATGGTCGATCAACAGCCGTGCGGCCTCCGTATGACTCGGCACCTGCGCGACGCAACGCGCTTGCCGTCCGGTGGCAGGGTCCGTCACCGTCACGATCCCGTCCGGCAACCCGATCCGCTCGATGTGGCCCGTGTCAGTCCGGATCGGCGGTGTGGCCACTCGAAACAGGGCCCATTTTACGCTGGAGGATCCGGCGTTGACGGTGAGCAACGCAGAAGCCTCGCGATCGGCTTGGGGCATGAGCGTCCTTTCTGCTCCTTTCACCATAGATCGACCACAGGATCAGCGCAACCGGAAAATCCTCGCCCTCTCGACTCCATTCAAACCAAGGTAGGTCTTCTGCACCGACGATCCAGGGAAGAGTGCTAGGTCCGGATCGATCGCGAACGCGGTATGCTGGACCATGCTCCCGGTGATCATTAGCCTCAGCCTGCTCGCCTTCCCTTGCATGATGCCGACGGGACTCGCGGCTGCGGCACCGGCCGCGGAAGCCGCCCTGCTTGGCGGCACGGTTGTCTCGATCGACCAGGAGACTCTGACGCTCACCATTCTGTTCCCTTCCGGAGAATCGCGTGCTCTTCCCGTGCGTGACGCTCGCCTCCTGCACGGCCTGAGTATCGGCGACCATGTCACGTTCGAGATCAACGGGGACAACCAGCTCGTCAAGATCACCAAGCTGCCCACTGACCCGGCCAACTGACCTCGCCGGGCTAGGGATCGGCAACAACCCTCGCCGACCGCAATTCTTGTATAATGCCGCGCTACAGCACGGTGCTCCACGACGTGCTCCACAGTGATTCAACGGGAGGCCTCATGAAACCGGGCACCGATCGCATGGTCGTGTTGGTGATAGTGTTTTTCGCCTCATGGTGGGCCTTTGTTCCCTTAAACGCCTGGCCGACTGAACCGGCCACCGATTCCGATCCCCCGACAGGACCGGCGCTGGAACGGATCATCGAGCGCTACATTCGGACACATCCTGAAGTCATCGAACAGTCCTTACAGGCGCTGGAGAACAAACGGGCGGCTGAGGAGCAAGAACGGCAGAAAGCCGCAATTGCGACCCACCAGCAAGAGTTGCTCAACGATCCGAACTCCCCGATCAGCGGAAACCGAACCGGGGACATCACCGTCGTGGAATTTTTCGATTATCGCTGCGGGTATTGCAAACGAGCGGCTTCCGCGCTGACCGAGCTGCAACAACGGGATACCGGCATCCGTGTCGTCTATAAAGACTTTCCGATTCTTGGCGAGACGTCCGAACTGGCCGCCAAAGCAGCGTTGGCCTCACATCTGCAAGGGAAACACCAGGCGTTTCATGAGGCTCTGCTGGCCACGAAAGAAGACCTTACCAAAGAGCAGCTGTTTCGCATCGCCGAATCGACGGGGTTGGATGTCGAGCGCCTGGACAGAGATCTCAACAGACCAGAGTGGCACACCGTGATCGATCGCAACCGGAATCTCGCGAAGCTCCTGGGTATCAGCGGGACACCGGCGTTTATCGTCGGCACGGAGTTGGTACCGGGTGCCATGGATTTGAAGATGCTGGAAAACCTGGTGGCTCAGGTACGCGGAAAGTAACGGCCCGTTATGTCCGTACGGCCAGGCACTGTGACGGCCTCGACAATCCCCGCCCGTGGCCCGACGCCTCCGACACAACGCGGTTTCCCCCGGCACAACTCCGGGGGGATGCCCATGGGCGCTCCCGCTGTCTAATGATGAGGACCGGCACTGCATCCAGACGGCAGCTCTCCCTTGAAGAAAGGCCGCCGGACGGCCGGAAATCCGCTCCGCCAGGAAGTTCAAGCTGCCACCCGTCGTATGCGTCTCGCCGTTCAAAAACGGCATCGGCGTCGTCCTGATGTGGTCGGAAATCGGGAACGAAATCGTCCTCCCCGCCTCCAAGGCCACCTCTACCGGCTGACCGGGCGAACTCCCCGCCGTCACAATGTTGATCGTATGCGGCACGCTGTCGTTCAACTGCACCATCAACTCTCGGAAGGCGCCGTTGACACCGTACCCCACCGGCTCGATGATCATCGCGCCGAATCCGCCGTGGCCCCAGGTAATCCGGCCCAACGCATGGTCGTACCAAAACACGGTGCCGACATCGGAGTCGACCCAGAACCGCTGCCGCACGAATTCGATCGTCACGATGGCGAGTGCACTACGGCCCTTGATGGGACGAATCGTCATCCCCACCCGAGCGGCGACATTCCAAACAACCGGCGGCAGACAACGCCACCGTCCCGACAGCCGGCCGACGATCACGACAGGGGAGGAACCTCCTTTGGTTCGCCCGTTGAACGGGCCGTGAACAGTGGCTGATCCCGGACAAGCATTGCCGCGCGCGACCGGCGAACCCGGGCACGATGAAGCAGCCATAAGGCGCCACCCGACAGGCTCATCAGGAAAATGGGCACACCCGGAATATTCAACAGGGTTTTCTCAAACCCGAAGAAATTCAGTTGATGCAACTGCATCACGACAAAATGCACCCGCCGCCACCGACCTTCGTCTTCGAGGATCTCCCCTGTCTGTCGATCCAACACAATCTCCGTGGCATCGGCATCATTGAATCGCACG